>NZ_JACJDN010000128.1:0-7848 GCF_014163565.1 Pseudoalteromonas sp. SR45-5
TGAGCCACCGCAATAGCCTAATGAAATGTCAGGTACATCTACAAAGCTTTGTGCACCCAGTCCGTTAGGGTAGATTGTTTCTACACTTGGGGTAAATACAATATCAGTGCCTAGTTCAGCAAGGCCTTGTTTGTCTTCGTTTAGCGTACGAGGATAGTTATCTAAATCTTCGTTAGCACCAAATTGCATTGGGTTTACAAAAATACTTACAACGACTTTGTCGGCCAAGTTTTTTGCTTTTTCTACTAGCGAAAAATGCCCACGGTGCAAGTTGCCCATTGTTGGCACAAGCGCCACGCTAAGACCTGCTTGGCGCCATGCTTTAATTTGACTACGTAACGATCTGATTTCAGTTATTGATTGCATTATTTAAACTCATGTTCAGCGCTTGGAAATGCGCCACTTTTAACATCTGTACAATACTTTTGAACGGCTGCAGGCATATTGCTTGTTTCGAGCAAAAAGTTTTTAGAAAATTTAGGAATGTAACCTGCCGAAATACCAACCAGGTCATGCATTACCAGTATTTGGCCGTCAGTTAAGCTGCCTGCACCAATACCAATAGTTGGGATACTTAAAGCGTCTGTAATGCGTTTTGCCAGGGCACTTGGAATACACTCAAGTACTAATAATTGCGCGCCAGCGGCTTCAAGTGCTTTCGCATCATCAATCATTTTTTGTGCTTTATCTTCTTCGCGACCTTGTATTTTAAAGCCACCAAATACATGAACTGACTGTGGTGTAAGGCCTAAATGCCCGCAAACTGGGATACCTTGTTGAGTGAGTGCTTTAATGCTCTCGTAAAGCCACTCTCCGCCTTCAAGTTTAATCATGTTTGCGCCAGCGCGCATAAGCTCAGCTGCATTTTTACAGGTATCACTAACGCTTGAGTAGGTCATAAAAGGTAAGTCAGCAATTACAAATAATTCGCGGCTACCAGCGCGTACACAGCGGGTATGATATGCAATATCTTGATTTGTTACGCCAAGGGTGTCATCGCCGCCTTGTAGTACCATGCCCAATGAGTCGCCCACTAAAATAACTTCAACGCCGTTATCATGAAATAACTTTGCAAAACTAGCGTCGTAGGCTGTTAATGCAGTAATTTTGTTATTTTCTGCTTTCATTTTATTTAAAGTAGAAACGGTTATTTTAGACATAATATCCTCGCAGGCAAAAGCCTAGGTTAATTACAGAGGTAATTGTTGTAAGTCGTTGAGCGGTAAGTTATTTGCAATGGTTTTTAATGCAATGCCGCTAGGTAAAATAAGTTCAGGTGCAAGCTCTAATAGTGGGTAAACCACAAACTCGCGATCACTCAAACCATAATGAGGCACGGTTAAGCGCGCCGTATTTATAATTTGATCATCAAATAATAGGGTATCGATATCAAGTGTGCGTGGACCCCAACGCTCAGCTTTTCTTACTCGACCATGCTCAAGCTCAATACTTTGTGTTAAATCAAGTAATTGCTCTGGAGCAAGGGTCGTTTTAATACAGGCTACGGCATTGATATAGTCTGGTTGATCTTGTGGGCCCATAGGCTTACTTGCATAGTAATGCGATACGTTTACAAATTCACAATTAGGCAGCTTTTTAAGCGCAATTATCGCGTTATCAAGCTGCTCTTTTGGTGAGTTTAGGTTGGCACCTAAACCCAAATAAACACAATGCATGTTATTACTCAGTTGGCTTTTTAGTAGGGCGACGGCGCTTTCGCGGCTTAGGACCACCTTGATGACCTAAGCTTTTAACCATCTCTTTTTGGCCGTTTATATCTTTACTTAAGTATTGTGTCCACCACTGAGCAAGCTCTGTATGCTGAGTTTCGCCTGCATCTACGCGTAATAATAAAAAGTCGTAAGCGGCTTTAAAGCGAGGCTGTTGCGTTAGCCTGTATGCACGTTGGCCAGCACGTTTATCTAAGCGGTGCTGAATATGCCAAATATCGCGAGCACCTAAAGTAAAGCGCTTAGGAACAGCTATATGCTGTGAATTATCGCTTAGTACTTTATTCATTGCTTGTGCGAAAGCATCGTATTCAGATAGTTGCTCTTGGCTTTGAATTTTTTTAGTGCGCTCAAGCAGTGGGAACCAAAGTAGGGCAGCAAAAATAAACGCAGGTGTTACTTTTTTATCGGCATTAATACGCTTGTCGGTATTTTGAAACATTTGCTGAATAAGCGTGTGCTCTAAGCCACTTGGGTTTTTATCTAAAATTTTATCAAGTTCAGGAAAAAGTGAGCGGAATAAGCCGTATTTACGCAGCATTAAAAAGTTAGCTTCGGCCTTGCCGTTTAAAAACAGTTTAAGAATTTCTTCAAATAAACGTGCTGGCGGAATGTTATCAAGCAAGCTTGCAAGCTCGCTAATTGGCTTTTCACTTTTAGGCGCAATGCTCATATCAAGCTTAGTGGCAAAACGTACTGCACGTAACATACGAACAGGGTCTTCGCGGTAACGCGTTTCAGGGTCGCCAATAAGCTCGATTTGTTTAGCTTTAATTGCCGCTAAGCCGTTGGCGTAATCGTGAATACTAAAATCTTTAATTGAGTAATAAAGTGCGTTGATTGAAAAGTCGCGGCGCTCTGCATCTTCTTCAATACTGCCAAATACGTTATCACGTAGTAGTTGGCCCTCATTGCTTGATTGGCTTATTTGATTTTTGTCTTCTTGCGCTTCGTGGTGGCCACGCATTGTTGCCACTTCGATAATTTCACGGCCAAATACAATGTGTGCTAGACGAAAGCGACGACCTATCAGGCGACAGTTTCTAAATAGTTTTTTTACCTGATCTGGAGTTGCATTAGTAACTACGTCAAAATCTTTTGGCTGTTGGCCTAACAATATATCGCGAATACAACCACCAACAAGGTAGGCATCGTAGCCACCGTCTTTTAAGCGGTATAATACTTTGATTGCATTTGGGCTAAATTGTTTGCGAGAAATACCATGCTCACCACGAGTGACAACAATAGGTTCACTGCTTACAGAAGCGCTTTCGGCACTGGTATTCGGGCCGATTATTTGTCGGCAAAATTGAAAAAGCTTGGAAATAATAGTCTGTCTCCTAGAAGGTGTGATTGACTCTGCATCGCAATCAAAAGTTACAGCAAATAGGGCAGTTATAACCCAGTACAAGCTGTTTGACGTAATTAGCATATATTTAGGCGGCTATCATATACCAGCAGGGTTTAAAAATTAAGTTGATGTGTTGAAATTAAGCCGTTTTTAGCTATTTTATTTACTTAAATGTGTAAATTGGACTTTCTGGCTATGTGGATGTTGAGAAATTTGTATTTCGGATACTTGGGGGACCTGTTTTAAGCTAAAGTTTTTAATTCCCCAATCGATTAATTGTTCTATATTTAAGTCGCTTAAATCAGCTATAACAGGTAGCCCTAAAAATTCAAAAGCGCTAATTAAAGCAGGCTTTGGATTTTGCTTACAAATGGCGGGGGCATAATTTTGTTTAGATAGTTTAAAACCGGGTTTGGCAACCGCTAAAGGTAAATGAGCAAATTCAGGTACAGGGCTGCCGAGTTGTTTAAACAAACTAATTTGCCGAGCTGTTGGTTCAATTAAATCTGCGCCTCTTACAATTCGATTTATCCTTTGATCGATATCATCGACGACCACAACAAGTTGATATGCAAATAAACCGTCACTGCGTTTAATTAAGTAATCTTCGTGGGATAATGCACTATTTACCGATATATCACCTTGAATTAAATCACTAAATTGGGTCGTTGGATGTAGCTGAACTAAACGAAGTGCGCCGGATTGAGTATGATGATTAAGTGCTTTGCAATGCCCCTGATAAATACCGCCAATGGCTTTTATTTGCTTTCGAGTACAGGTGCAACCATAAACAAGGTTTTGCTCTAAAAGAGAGTGGGTAATATCTTGATATAAAGACAGGCGCTGTGTTTGGTATACAACAGGTTCATCCCAATAAAGGGCGTAGGCTTGTAAGGTATTTAGAATATCGGAGTCGGCGTTTTTAACCACGCGCGTAGTGTCAATGTCTTCAATACGAACTAACCATTTTCCTTGATTAGCTTTTGCATCTAAATAGCTACCTACAGCCGCTACAAGTGAGCCAAAATGTAATGGCCCAGAAGGAGACGGCGCAAAACGACCGCGATATTTACGCATAGGCGCAGTAACGGCTGTAGGAGACATAACTAACTAATAAGTTTTAATTAGCCGCGTCCAGATTGCTTTTCTTTGATTTCTGCAAGTGTTTTACAGTCTACGCATAAATCGGCAGTAGGACGTGCTTCTAAGCGACGTATGCCAATTTCGATGCCACAAGACTCACAAAAGCCAAAATCATCTTCTTTAATCAAATTAATTGTTTTTTCAATTTTTTTGATTAATTTACGTTCGCGGTCACGAGTACGAAGTTCTAAAGAGAATTCTTCTTCTTGTGCAGCGCGGTCAACTGGGTCAGGAAAGTTAGCAGCTTCGTCTTGCATGTGCGATTTAGTACGATCAACTTCGTTACGTAAATCGTTACGCCAAGTCTCTAAAATTGCTCTAAAATGAGCACGTTGTGCATCATTCATGTACTCTTCGCCTGGTTTTTCTTGGTATGGTTCTAAACCGGCTTGAGCCAATAAACCATGTTTCTTTTGGTCTGGCATAACTCTCTCCTAAATCCTTAATTTAATGCCTCAGCATTAGCCGGCGGTATAAATAACAGAATCTTATACCCTAGGCAAATTTATTTTTAATTAATCGAATTAGCTTCAACCATGCTTACTGAGTAAAAAAGTGTATTAATAGTTTATTTACACTTTTAATTAATTCACATATTCGCTTTCTAAAACTTGCCTTGTTATATGGGCAAAAGCTTCAAAAGCAAGTTAATTTTTATAATTCACTTTTTACCACTTTCTATAATTAGAGTGCTTTGTAAATTACGCTTAGTTCAATCTCTTGGTTTATTACACTATTCTATAAATGCTATTCTTTTATGAAGTAAGACTCCATTAGCTGAAATTTTGGCTTTGTATGCTAATACTTCAACACCGGCTATTATTGCTTGGTTTAATAACGTGGCGTATTTTTTATCAATATGCGCAGCTGCACTTACGGTATTTATTCCTTCATGCAAAACAGCGAACAGTAATACTGCTCGGTGGCCTTGTTCGATCATTTCTATTAGTTCGCGAATATGCTTTTGTCCACGCACTGTTTGCGCATCAGGAAAGTAGCCTTGTCCGCTTTGTGGTGTATCTTCGCTTAATAATGTGACTGATTTAACTTCTACATAGCAATCGGGCTTATTTTCGTCTGTGAGTAAAAAGTCGATACGACTGTTTTCGCTGCCGTACTTAACTTCGCTTTGCAATTGACTGTAGTCGAGTAGCTCGCTTATCACATTATTGTTTATTGCTTCTTCAACTACTTTATTAGCCACCGCTGTATTTACACAAATAAGCTGCGATAAGTTATTTTGCGTAAGTTCTAATGAATGCGGGTATTTTCGTTTTGCGTTATCGCTTGTTGAATAAAAAGCAGTAAAGCCTGGCTCAGCGCATCCCGTCATTTTACCTGTATTTGCACAGTGGGCGGTAAATTCGCTGCCATCACTTAATTGTAAATCAGCTAAAAAGCGTTTGTAGCGCTTTAATAATATGGCTGGTTGCAGCGCTGGCGTGTACTTCATAATAACTTCCAAAGCGTAAACACTGCTCAGCAGTGTGATTTATGTTATTTATCTCAAGCTGTTGGGAACTTAAGCGCTCTATAGTAAACTCGGTGGCACATTTAAGTGCAAGGGAATTCTAACATGAGTGAAAAATTTGTTGTTCAACTAAGCGAACAAGCAGCAGCGAGTCATTGGGGCGATAATGCGTCATTGTCTTTTAACGAGCGCGGTGCAACTGTTCATTTATCTGAGCAAGACACATTAAAAAATGTTCAAAAAGCAGGCCGTACTATTGCAAGCCAAGGCGTTAAAAATGTTGAATTAGCAGGTGATACTTGGTGTACAGAAAGCCAGTGGGCTTTTTACCAAGGCTTTGTAACACCAAAATCATTAAACGGTGTTGAGTTTGTTGATAACGCACAATCAGATATTAAAGAACTTGCTCACTTAAAAACGTCAGCAATTTGGGCACGTGAAATGGTTAACGGTACTGCCGATGACATATACCCAGAAAGCCTAGCTGAAAAAGCAGCTGAGTTTATTCAATCATTAGCGCCTGAACATGTAAGTTACCAAATTATTAAAGGTGATGCGTTACTAGAACAACAGTGGATTGGTATTCATGCAGTTGGTCGCGGTAGTGTTCGCCCACCAGTATTGCTTGAGCTTGATTACAACCCAACAGGCGACGAAAATGCACCAGTAAGTGCTGCGCTTGTAGGTAAAGGTATTACGTTTGACTCAGGTGGTTACTCAATTAAATCAAGCGAAGGTATGCTTGGTATGAAGTGCGACATGGGCGGCGCTGCAACAGTAACAGCAGGTTTAGCATTGGCTATTAACCGTGGTATTGAAAAACGTATTAAGCTGTTTTTATGTTGTGCTGAGAACTTAATTTCGGGTCATGCATACAAATTAGGTGACATTCTTACTTACAAAAATGGCACAACAGTTGAAATTGTAAACACGGATGCTGAAGGTCGCTTAGTACTTGCTGATGGCTTAATGGCAGCAGGAGAGACTGGCGCTCCACTTATCATTGATGCAGCAACACTAACTGGAGCAGCGCTTGTTGCTGTTGGCCAAGAGTACAATGCATTATTTGCACTTGATAAAGAACTTGCACGTGAAGTTGAAAGTTTTGCATCTCAAGAAATGGAAGCTGCTTGGCCACTTCCTCTTGAAAAATGGCATCAACAAAACTGCCCATCTCCTTATGCTGATACGGCAAATAGCCGTGCACAAAAGGGTGGCGGTTACGGCGGTGCATCGAATGCTGCAGGCTTTTTATCACGCTTTGTGCCAAACGATGGCAAAGGCTGGGTGCACATAGATTTAGCTGCTGCTTTTAACATGGGCAGTACAAGCCAATGGGCAGCGGGCGCAACAACTCAAGGTATGCGTACGGTTGCTCGTACCCTACAAGAAAAAGCATAATATTTACTAAATTATGCTTTTTACACTAAAAATAGGCACCTTTGGGTGCCTATTTTTTAATTTACAGGCAAGCAATTTTATTTCATTTGCGGTAAAATCCGTCGCCAATACCTGTTTGAGTTTAATTTTTGCTTAACTCTAAGCTGCGCTCAAATCTTATATCCACCACTGGGGTTTCTAATTATGTCAGATAAGTGCTACATCACAGCTCAACAGCTGCTTGAAGATTCGTTCCGCGTAGCGGCACAAGTATACCAAGATGGCTTTCGTCCTGATTTTATTATTGGTATTTGGCGAGGTGGTGCACCGATCGGTATTGCTGTTCAAGAATATTACGATTATAAAGGCATTGAGACTGACCACATTGCAGTACGTACATCGTCTTATTACGGTATTGGTAAACAATCTAAAGAAATTAAAGTGCACGGTTTGCATTACATTGTTGAGAACGCAAATGCAGGCGACTCATTATTAATTGTTGATGATGTATTTGACTCTGGTCGTAGTATTGTTGCATTAAAAGAAAAGCTTTCAGAGCTTATGCGCTTAAACTTGCCACGTGATATTCGTATTGCATGTCCGTACTACAAGCCAAAAAACTCAAAAGTAGACACTGTTCCAGATTATTATATTCATGAGTCTGAAGAGTGGTTAGTGTTCCCGCATGAACTATCGGGTTTAACACCGGATGAAATTATTGCAGGTAAATCTGATCTTGTGAAAATTCATGACATTTTGCTAGAGAAGTAATC
>NZ_JACJDN010000129.1:0-7798 GCF_014163565.1 Pseudoalteromonas sp. SR45-5
TTCAATTGTTTATTTAAGCTTATGACCTAATTTTGTTCGTCGCGCATAAATACCGGCTCAAGCTCTTTAACTGTTGCCTCAGGGCTAAAGTAATAACCCGCCACAGTAAACTCTTTAAGCTGACTTAATTGCGTTACTTTATTTTCGATAATGTAGCGCGCCATCATGCCGCGTGCTTTTTTAGCGTAAAAGCTAATTACCTTGTATTGACCGTTTTTACAGTCTTTAAAGTGTGGGGTAATAATTTGTGCATTTAATGCTTTTTTATCTACCGCTTTAAAGTATTCGTTTGAAGCAAGGTTAACTAAGTATTGCGCGTCTTGTGCTTTTAATACGTCGTTTAGTTTGTTCGCTATTACGCTGCCCCAAAACTCGTATAAGTTTTTGCCACGCGAGTTTTCAAGCTTGGTGCCCATTTCAAGACGGTAAGCTTGCATTAAATCAAGTGGTTTTAATAAGCCGTATAAACCCGAGAGAATACGCAAATGGTTTTGTGCGTAATCAAGCTCGCTAGCTTTAAGCGTGCTTGCATCTAAACCGCCGTATACATCGCCATTAAAGGCAAGCACTGCTTGTTTAGCATTACTTTGTGTAAACGGCTGTGCCCACTCACTAAAGCGTGCTGCGTTAAGCCCAGATAGCTTATCGCTAATTTTCATTAAACTGCCAATTTGCGCTGGTGTTAGTTCACGGCATACTTTCATGAGCTCTTCGCTGTGCTCTAGTAATTCAGGCTGAGTGAACTTGTCTGTTGCGGGTGGCGTTTCGTAATCAAGATTTTTTGCAGGTGAAATAACAGTGATCATAGTTAGCTATTGACTTGTAATTTATTTAGTGTCAATTTCAACATTAAATGAAACGAAAAGCACGTTTTGTTTAAATAAATCCTCTCTTAATAACCCATGCATTGCCGTTTTTCTATTGATAAGGACATAAGACCTATCAAGCATTGTCACACTGTTGCAGTATGGATTGTATATATTAAGAGTGATTAGATTTTTCTTTTAACTTGCTTGGAATGAGGAAAGCAAATGACTTCAGCTCTACAAAGGCTAAAACAACATTCATCTATCGTAGCCGACACTGGTGATATTGAAGCTATTAAAAAGCATCAACCAGAAGATGCAACTACAAACCCGTCGCTTTTATTAAAAGCGAGCGAGATTGAAGCATATAAGCCTTACCTAGATAAAGCTTGGAGCTATGCAAAAGAAACCGAGCAAGAGCCAGCTAAACAACTTGAACTAGCATGTGATTACTTTGCCGTGTTACTTGGTAAAGAAATTAGTGAGATTGTTCCTGGTTATATTTCTACTGAAGTAGATGCACGCCTTTCGTTTAATACGCAAGCGACTATTGATAAAGCACATACTCTACTTAGCCTTTACGAAAAAGAAGGTGTAAGCAAAGATAAAATTTTAATCAAAGTAGCGTCTACGTGGGAAGGCATTAAAGCCGCTGAGCAGCTAGAAAAAGAAGGTACTAAATGTAACCTTACTTTATTATTTAGCGATGCCCAAGCTCGCGCATGTGCCGATGCAAACGTATTTCTAATTTCGCCATTTGTTGGTCGTATTTTAGATTGGCATGTTGCTAACGGTATGGAAAAACCAACCGATCCGCTACAAGATCCAGGTGTTCAGTCTGTACGCAGCATTTTTGAATTTTACAAACGCCATGACTACAAAACAGTTGTGATGGGTGCAAGTTTCCGTAATACAGGCGAAATTATTGCACTTACAGGTTGTGACAAGCTAACTATTAGCCCTAATCTTTTAGAAGATTTAGGTAACCTTGAAGGCGCACAGGAATACTTGCTAGAAACAGATATTCCTAAAGAGCCAAAACCAGAACCACTTACAGAAGCGCAGTTCCGTTGGTTACATAACCAAGATGCTATGGCTACTGAAAAACTGGCTGAAGGTATTCGCTCTTTTGCTGATGCACAAGAACAACTAGAAGCGCGTTTTAAAGCAATGTAATTTGCTATAATCGTGTTTTAGAAAACGTCGCAATAGCGGCGTTTTTTTATGCCTAAAATTGGCTACTTCTCTATTTAACCTTCATATAATCTTCGTATAAACCTTCATCAATTAATCACACTTATGTAACATAACTGTCACTTTTTTATTCTATTTTAACTAGGCCTGTGGTATAGGTATTCTTGAGGTCAATAAAATCAATAGGAGAAGTTCATGGATAGCCTAAACGATATATTAGAGATATTAGAAGGACCAGATACAACAATAAAAACCTCTCAAAAAAATAAAAAAAGAAAATGGCGTGAAATAGAAGCAATAAAAGACAAACAGCGCCTACGTAAAGAACTACAAGAACTAGACTACTTTACAGACAGTATTGCAATTGATGAGCTCGATTTTTAATTCAATACGCCCCAACTAAACAAAAAGGCTTCCAGAATCTGGAAGCCTTTTTTAATGGTTTAAACAATTTGAGTTCTTTAGAATAAATTAGATTTGCCAGTTAATTAGCTTATCTTTTTGGGCTTGCAATAACTCATTCGTTTGTGAGAAATGCTTACAACCAAAAAAGCCTCTATGCGCCGAAAGCGGCGATGGGTGCGGCCCTTTTAAAACATGATGGCGAGCGCTATCTATGCCTTTACCTTTTTTTTGTGCATGTGCCCCCCATAAAATAAATACCACACCTTCGCAGTGCTTATTAATATGGGCAATTACATTATCGGTAAATTGCTCCCATCCTAAATGCTTATGTGAATGCGCTTGCCCTTGCTCCACGGTCAATACTGTATTGAGTAAAAACACGCCCTGATCTGCCCAGCTTTGCAGGTAACCATGCTCAGGAATAATAAACCCGCTGATATCGACAGCTAACTCTTTGTACATATTTTTAAGCGACGGTGGCAGCTTTTTTACATCAGGCAATACCGAAAAACACAAGCCATGCGCTTGCCCTTCCCCGTGGTATGGGTCTTGTCCTAAAATTACAACGCGGATGTCATTAAGTGCGGTGGCATCAAAAGCACTAAATACTTGAGCTTCAGGCGGGTAAACAGCAACACCTTCATTGCGGCGATTAGCCACATACTCTAACGTTTGCTGCATGTAAGGTTGCTGTAATTCACTTTCTAAAAATGTAGCCCAATTGCTCATTGTGTACTCTTAATCTGTTTACGTGATGCGTCTATTTTAACACACATATCCGCGAGTCCATCTAGCATGCGCGGAGTAAAACGATGTAGTAAATCGGCATTTACGCTAATAAATTGATCATTTTTAACAGCGGGAACTTCTGGCCACTTTTGCCAATTAACAATCGGCTGTGGTGTTTTTGATTTTTCATCAGGGATAATAATAACTTGCGGCTTAGTAACAATAACATTTTCGATACTAATTTGCGGGTAATCTGTAACGCTCTGTGCAAATACATTGCTTACATGGCATGTTTCAATCAGCTGATTTATCCATGTGTTTTTACCTACCGTCATCATAGGCTCAGCCCATAACTGATAAAATCCGGTAATATTTTTTTTATCTTGCTGGCTTTTAATAATCGCGTTTAGTTTTTGTGTAAATGCATTTGCCGCTTGCTGGCTTTGCTCAATATTCCCTGTAAATTCACCAAAAGTAAGTAACTCGTCGGCTACACCAGCGATTGTGGTGGGATTACTCAAATACACTTTTATACCTAAACGCTCTATTTGGGCTAAATCTTCGCTTTGATTTCCGCTTTTCCACGCAATAACTAAGTCGGGTTTAAGCGCCAATACTTTTTCAAGCGAGATGCCGTAATAGCCCCCTATGCGCTCAATACTTTGGGCTTCAGCAGGGTAGTCGGCGTAATCAACTGTGCCCACAATATTATCGCCCGCCCCTATGGCAAATAGGTTTTCGACAATGTGTGGTGCAAGCGCGATTATTCGCAGCTTTTTAGAATCCTTGGTCTGCTCTGCAAGTGCACTGCCCGATACACTAAAAAGCAGCACCCCAATAAAAAACGCTTTAAACATTAGTAATCAAACCCTTCGAGCGCTTTTATGCCTGAGTCGAATGCATGTTTTACATTACGCACTTCACTTACTGTGTCGGCAAGGTCGGTTAAAGTACGATGTGCTGCACGCCCTGTAATAATAACTGACTGCATGGGTGGGCGGTTATTAAGGGCTGTTACTACTTCATCTAAATCAACGTAGCCGTAAGTCACCATATACGTAAGCTCATCAAGTAATACTAAATCAATACTGCTATCAGCAAGCATACGTTTTGACTCTTGCCATGTTGCCTGCGCGGCTGCAGTATCGGCTTCTTTATTTTGCGTATCCCAAGTAAAACCGGTGTTCATTACAACAAACTCAACACCTGCACCTTGTAATAAATTACGCTCGCCACATTCCCACGTACCTTTAATATATTGGCAAACGGCTGCTTTTTTACCATGTCCAACGCAGCGTGCTACAACGCCAAAGCCTGAGGTTGATTTACCTTTACCATTACCGGTGATTACCTGAAAAATACCTTTTACATCTTGCGCTGCCGCAACACGTGCATCCACTTGTTCTTTTACTTTTTGTTGGCGCTGCTTATGCTTATCGTTGTTTTGTTCAGTCATTATTGTGCCCTTCATAAATCGAGATAATTTGCTGTATGTTTAAATGCGTTTCGCACATGGTTGCTAATCGTTCTAACTGCTGCTCGCGGTGAGCGGCAATACTAATTGGGTTAATTGAGGCGCTTGGTTTTACCCATTTTAAAATTTGCGATGTAGCATCGGCTTCATCAAATAAGCCATGTAAATAAGTGCCCGCAATGGCGTTATCATCGCTAATAAAGCCATCAAACGTAAAGCCATGTGGGTGGCTTTCATCAAAGGTTAAAAATGGCTTATTAAGCGCTGCACCTTGGCTAATCCCTGCATGTATTTCGTAACCACTACAGGGTGTTGATTGGTTATTTAAAAGCAGTGTAGCGGTTATTTTAGTTAATACTTTTTGTGTTGTTAGCGTGGTTTCAAAATCGCACAGAGCAAGCCCATTTACTTGCTTTAATGATGACTCAATACCCTCGGGATCGTTGAGCGTATTGCCCAGCATTTGCATGCCGCCACAAATGCCAAGTACTTTGCCACCATAGCGTAAGTGGCGTTTAATTTGAGTGTCCCAGCCTTCATTTTTCAAAAAGGTTAAATCGCCCAGCACGTTTTTACTGCCTGGAAGAATTATCAGATCAACGTCTGGGATCGTTTGCGTATGGCGCACGTAATTTATATTAATGTTTGGGTGCAAACGCAGTGCGTCAAAATCGGTGTGGTTACTAATGTGGGGAACAAGCAGCACTGCAATATTAATTGAGGCGTTGGTTACGTTATTATCAATTGCGACGGCGTCCTCGGCATCAAGCGCAAGGTCGTGTAAATAAGGTAATACGCCAAGTACGGGTTTGTTTGTGTATTCTTCAAGCCAATCAAGCCCGCCTTGCAGCAAACCTATATCGCCTCTAAAGCGGTTTATAACAAAGCCTTTTACGCGCGCCTGTTCTGACTCGCTTAACAACGCAAGCGTACCTACCAAATGTGCAAACACACCACCTTTATCAATATCAGCAATTATAATTACTGGGCAATCTACCTCTTCGGCGTAACCCATATTGGCAATATCGTTTTCACGCAGGTTTATTTCAGCAGGGCTACCTGCCCCTTCAACGAGGAGTAAATCAAAGCGTTTAGCTAAGCGGTTATGTGAGGTAATTACTGCATCCATCGCCGCTTTTTTATAGTCGTGATATTTGCCCGCTTCCATATTACTAATGGCTCTTCCGTGAATAATCACTTGTGCACCAGTATCGCTATTAGGTTTAAGTAAAATAGGATTAAAGTCTATTTCGGACTCTACTTTAGCTGCTATTGCTTGCAAAGCTTGCGCACGACCAATTTCGCCGCCATCTTTTGTTACTGCGCTATTGAGTGCCATATTTTGTGGTTTAAAAGGCGCAACCTTTACCCCACGCTTAGAAAACACCCTGCAAAGGGCAGCAACTAAAGTGCTTTTACCAGCATCTGATGTAGTGCCTTGCACCATTAAGGTTTTCATGGAATTACACCCTTCGCTTTCTAAAAAACAATAAACTCAAAAAGAACACGCTACCAATAGCTGCAGTAATAACACCTACGGGCAGTTCTTGGTTTTTCAGCAATGAGCGCGAAAGTACATCAACCCACACCATAAATGTACCGCCCACCAAGCTGGTTACCAGTAAGCCAGCGATGGTGCCTTGGGATATAAAAAAGCGCACAATATGCGGCACCATTAATCCTACAAACCCAATACCACCACACATAGCCACCAGCACAGCGGTAATTAATGAGCTTAAAACCAGCATAAGTATTCTAAAGCGCTGAACCCTCACACCTAATGTAATTGCGCTTTCATCGCCCAGTAACATAGCATTTAGCTGCCTTCTAAAGCTCAGCATTACAAACGTACACAATGTAATTACCAATAAAGGCAACCAAAGCGTAGCCCACTGCGCACGCGAAAAGCTGCCCAGTGTCCAAAATAAAATAGCGGCTACCGCCTGAGGGTCGCTCCAATAAAGCAGCAAGCTGGTAAATGCACTAAATAAAAACGACAGAGCAACACCAGCTAATAACATTGATTCTACCTGTGCACTTTGCTGCCTACCTGCAATAAGTATTAATAAACTCATAGCGAGTAAGCTACCTAATAACGCTGCTGCCGATAACATAAAACCTGCGCTAATACCTGCTAATGCCATAAGTAACACCACGCCAAATGAGGCACCCGACGATATACCAAATAAGTAAGGATCGGCTAAAGGGTTACGCGTTACCGTTTGTAAAATAAGCCCCGCAATTGCTAAGCCAGAACCGGCTAAAAAGGCGAGTAATGTGCGTGGCATTCTTAGTTCAAAAATAATACGCGAATTAAAAGACGCATCATTTGAGAGTAAAAAGCTATTAAATACACCTTGAAGTGAGGTCTCTGCTGCGCCAAAACTAAGTGCTGCAAATAAGCTAAATAAAGCAGCTGCAGCACTGATAAATAGCGCAAGTGATTGGCGAGTATTAACTGCGCTCATATTATTCGTAACCATAAAAGTAAGTGATATGAGGGATGCTATTTCCCGACTCCGATATTTGCGGGTGGTTATTTACTTGAGCGCAGACACCAAAAACGTCGCCTAGCATGTTTTCGGTTAATACCTCACTTGGCGTGCCTGTATGTGTAATTTCACCATTTTTAATAACCACTAGTTCATCGCACATTGCAGAAGCTAAGTTTAAATCGTGAAACGATGCAAACACCGTTACACCCAACGATTTAGCAAGCTCCATTACCTGTATTTGGTATTTAACATCTAAATGGCTAGTTGGTTCGTCCATTATTAACAACTGAGGTTGCTGAACTATGGCGCGGGCTATCAAGGCACGTTGCTTTTCACCACCCGAAAGTGACTCAAAGCTTTGATCGATATGATCTGCCAACCCTACAGTGTTGATAGCTTGGGTAATTTTTTGTTTATCAATGTTAGTTACTGAGCTAAATAGCGATTTATGAGGCGTTAGCCCAAGTGCAATAACATCAAATACGCTTAAGTTAAATTGCGACGGGGTTTCTTGTAAAACAACCGCTACTTTTTTTGCGTACTCATCGCTTTTTAGCTGCCAAATATCGGTGTTGTTAAACTCTACAACGCCGTCACTGGGTTTATTAAAACGATATAAACAACGCAATAAGCTCGATTTACCTGCGCCATTAGGTCCAATTAAACCAACAAATTTACCTGTGGTTATTTTAAGG
>NZ_JACJDN010000012.1:0-19377 GCF_014163565.1 Pseudoalteromonas sp. SR45-5
CAAAAAGTTGGTATTTACTTATATGTAATCACACGAGTTGGTTAGATATAACCGTGCTTAGCTCATTACATGCATTACCAGCCCCTAAGTTTTTTTTAAAAGATGAATTAAAATACGTGCCTTTTATTGGCACTGGTGCGTGGGCTATGGGTATGCCGTTTATGAAACGGGTAAGCAAAGCACAGCTTGCTAAAAACCCAAAATTGAAAGGGTTGGATGTAGAGCGCACAAAGCACAGCTGTCGCAATTTTCGTCACTATCCTACTACCATCGTTAATTTTGTTGAAGGCACACGCTTTACGCCAGCTAAGCATAATCTGCAGCAAAGTCCTTTTAAGCACTTATTAAAACCCAAAGCGGGTGGCATTGCTTTTGCGCTTGAAGTGCTAGCCAACCAATTTGATGCCATGCTAAATACAAGTTTAGTGTATAGCGGTAAAACAGATCACGTTTGTCGGAACTTACTCAAAGGCGAGCTAGATTCTATTTATGTTTCAATAGACGTAACGCCCATTAATGACAATATGCAGGGCAGCTATCAAACCGATGACGTATTTAAAGCTAATTTTCAACATTATGTGAATGAGCTATGGGTTGCAAAAGATCAGCAGCTTGCCGATATTTATGCTCAACAAGATTTACCTGAACCACAAATCAGTAAGGAAATTGAAACACTATGACCAACACCCACCTACAGGAGTTAATCGCTCCTTGGTTTGAAAAAGTACCCGATGCGGATTTTCTTAGTTCTATTACCGCAGTTTCAATAGGGATTTTTTCTTTATTAATTGTTTACTTATTTACTCGTAGGTTAATGTTACCAGGCATTCAAAAAGTGGTAACTAAGCTTTCGCCTCAACGTATTGGTTCGTTGTCGCCTATGCTTAATAAGCTTAATAGACGTATTGCAGGTATGCTTTGCTGCGTATTATTTTTGGCGACCTTTGACAGTGTTTATCCGGTTAATGAGCTGACCGCTGAAATTTTGAAAACGGTTGGCCAAGCCATACTAATTATTCATGTAGGTTTTATTTTTAGCAGTATTGTAAGTATTGCGGGTTCTATTTATAACCAATTGGAGTTTGCACGCGAAGTCCCTATTCAGGGCTTAATTCAGGTTGTTAAGCTAATCACCTTTATTGTGTGTGCTATTTTAATTGTAAGTATTTTCCTTGAGAAGTCACCCACTTATATTCTCTCTGGCTTTGGTGCTATTGCTGCTGTTACGTTATTAGTATTTAAAGACACTATTTTAGGCTTTGTAGCGAGTATTCAAATCGCAGCAAATCGCCTAGTAACCTATGGTGATTGGATTCAAGTAGAAAACTATGGCGCCGATGGCGAAGTAATTGATTTGGGTTTAAACACTGTAAAGGTACGTAACTGGGATAACACCATTACAACTATTCCAACTTATATGCTAGTTGCGGGTTCGTTTAAAAACTGGCGCGGTATGCAAGAGTCGGGCGGTAGACGTATTAAACGTTCACTTAATATAGATATGCACAGTATTTGTTTAGTAAGTGATGAATTTAGAAAGCAAATAGATGCGGCTATTCCGTTGCATGATTACATTCGAGTGACGACATTACCCGCTCAAGTTTCTAATTTAGGGCTGTTTCGTCGTTATGCTGAGGGCTATTTAAAGCAGCACAGTAAAATTAATACGTCGCTTACGTTAATGGTACGAGAGCTACAACCAATGAACCACGGGTTACCGATTGAGTTTTATTGCTTTAGTGAAGACAAACGCTGGATTTCGTACGAGCATCTACAAGCCGAAATAATGGACCATTTACTTGCAGTATTGCCAGTGTTTGGGCTTAGGGCATATCAAAGTGTTAGTGGGCAATTAAGCCCTCCTAACGAGCAACAAACAGATAAGCCAACATTTAGAGTGATGGCAAATAGTGCTGCAAAAGACCCACAGCAATAAATAAAGCTAAGAGCCACCAAATAGGTGGCTTTTTAAATCGCAGCCATGCAAATGTAATTATTACTAACGCAACCTGCCAAAGGTTATGCACAGCCGATGTCCAAATTGGTGAATACAATGCGGCCGCTAAAAAACCGACTACCGCTGCATTAAGCGCCGCTATTGAACTTGCAAAACGTGGCTTACTTGCCAAATTAATCCAACTCTTCTGAAACGCCAGTATAAGTAAAAAACCAGGCATAAATATAAGCAGTGTAGCTATAAGGGCACCCACTAAAGGTTGCTCAGTAGTAAGTTGTGCGCCTAAGTAAGTAGCAATAGTAAACATTGGCCCTGGCACTGCCTGTGCACTCGCGTAAGCACTTAAAAACTGATCATCACTCAATGCTGGTACGCCAGCTTGAAGTACCGGCAGTACTACGTGTCCGCCGCCAAACACCATTGCACCCGCTTGGTAAAAAGGGGTAAACAAAGCAAACTCATGTCCTAGTGGAATAAAGCTAACCCCAAGTAAGAGCGCAAATAACCCCAGTGCAATCCAATTAATATTACTGTTTTTACTGCTAACATCGTCTGCTACTGTGCCAAGTTTTAATAAAGGCCATATAGCACCTACTGTTGCAGCAGTGATTAAAATCGCTATTTGAGTTCCCATCATTGGAAATAACACCAAGGCAAGTGTACTCATTATCGCAAGTAACTTAAGCGCTGCACTTGTACAAAAGCTTTTAGCCATACTAAGTGTTGCATCAGCGACTATAACAACGGCAAATAACTTTAAGCCTGCAATAATTGCAAAGTAAACAGCGTCAAACTGATGGGCACTAACCGCAAGCAGCACCATTATTAAAAACGAAGGCAAGGTAAAGCCTACAAGAGCAGCTATACCACCCAGTACTCCTGCACGCTCAACACCAATAGCAAAACTAACTTGGCTAGAGCCTGGCCCTGGTAATGCTTGGCTTAAACTAATAAGTTGAGCGTAACGCGTGTTAGTTAGCCAATTTAACGAGTCTACAAAGTGGCGCTTAAAATAGCCTAAATGCGCAGCGGGGCCACCAAAACTCATGCACCCTAGTAAAAAAAATTGTCTAAAAATAGCAATTAACATTGCGCCAATATCCTTTGTAAAATTCATTAAATTGTCACAGCGTAGTATGACATTTTTATTAAAACGGCACATTAGTTTGAGGTCTGTTTAACAATCATGCAAGATGCGCTGCTTTTAACACTCTCTTCATAGTTTGTTCATACATGTATTTGCATACTCTTGCTAAATTCTTAATGAATAGGGTATCACCATGACTTTAACTAAATCACTTTTAAGCGTAACCGTAGTAGCTGTATTACTTTCTGGTTGTGAAATGAATAACACCGGCAAAGGTGCGGCTATTGGCGCAGCAGCGGGTGGCGTATTAGGTAAAGCAACAAGTAACCATAAAGATAAGCGTATTTTTATAGGCGCTGCTATCGGCGCACTAGCTGGCGCTGCAGTGGGTAACTACATGGATAAGCAAGAAGAAGCATTTCGTGATGAACTTGCAGGCTCTGGTGTTGAAGTTGTACGTGAAGGAGATAACTTGCGTTTAGTTATGCCATCTAATATTACGTTTGCGACCGACCAATCTTATATTTCGTCTGGCTTTAACGATACCTTAGATGCTATTGCTAAAGTGATGAACAAATACGAAAAAACGTACCTAAGTATTGAAGGCCACACAGATAGCACAGGTAAAGACAGCTACAACATGAACCTATCGCGTGAACGTGCTCAAAGCGTTAAAAACTACTTAGTGAACCAGCAGATTATGGCTGAGCGTGTAAGTACTATGGGTTATGGCGAAACACGTCCGATTGCGACTAACGATAGTGCAAATGGCCGTGCTCAAAACCGCCGTGTAGAAATTCAAATAGTACCAAACACTGAAGAATAATTAGTCTTTATTAAACTGTAATTCACACAGTTTTTGATACAACGGGTTACTTGCTACTAATTCTTGGTGGGTACCCGTTGCTATAATCTCTCCATTTTCCATTACCACAATCACATCGGCATGTTTAACCGTTGCTAGTCTATGGGCAATAATAAGCGTGGTGCGGTTTTGCATTAAATGCTCAAGCGCAGCTTGCACGTGGTGCTCACTTTGAGCATCGAGTGCACTGGTTGCTTCATCTAAAAGCAGTATTTCAGGATCTTTTAAAATAGCGCGTGCCAGTACAATACGCTGCTTTTGCCCACCCGATAACCGCACACCTTGCTCACCTAAAAAACTGTTATAACCTTGCGGTAATTGTTTAATAAATTCATCTGCATGAGCATGTTTGGCAGCGGCATATACTTGCTCGTCACTTGCTTTTGGGTTGCCGTAGAGAATGTTATGCATTACATCGGAGCTAAATAAGATAGGGTTTTGCGCGACCATACCCATTTTACCTCTGAGGGTATTAAGCGATAATTCTTTAATGTTTATATCTTTAAATTTAATGGCTCCGCTAGCCGGATCGTAAAAGCGCTGTAGTAATTCAAATAAGGTTGTTTTACCTGCGCCAGAGGGGCCAACAATAGCCACAGTTTGGCCTTGAAGTATATTTAAACTTATTTTATTAATTGCGCTTACGTCTGGGCGAGAAGGGTAGTTAAAGCTTATATTCTCAAGCGTAATAGCAGGGCTGTTACTATTTTTTAGTAAGTAATTATCTTGTGGATTTAGTGGGTTTTCTATCTCACTTTTAACAGCAAGTAACTCAAGTAATCTTGCAGCTGCGCCTGCTGCGCGTTGTAGTTCGCCATATACTTCAGCAACGGTTGCCACCGACATTGCTACCATAATAGCGTAAAACACAAAGGCTCCTAGCTCACCGCCAGTCATGGTACCTGCTAATACGTCGCTGCCGCCGACCCACAGCATTGCGCTAATAGCACTAAAAGTTAAAAATATTACCGCTGCAATTAAAAACGAGCGTTGTTTAATGCGGCTTTTAGCCACATTAAAGGCTTTTTCGGTTTCAAGTGCAAAAGCGTGTTGCTCTTGTTCTTCGTGGCTATAGCTTTGCACTACTTTAATATTTTGAATGATCTCGCCGGCATAGGTGCTTATATCGGCTATGGCATCTTGGCTGGAGCTTGCAAGTTTGCGCACCTTTTTACCAAATACCATCATAGGAACAAGTACCAACGGCACACAAGCAACAACCACTAAAGTAAGTTTTAAATTAGTAAACAACAGCATAGCAAGTCCACCAACCAGCATAAGTACACTGCGAAGCGCCATAGAAAATGATGAACCAATAATTGATTGCAGTAATGTTGTGTCGGTTGTTAAACGCGACATAAGCTCGCCACTGCGGTTTTCTTCAAAGTAGCTTGGGTGCAAAGTAACAATGCGATTAAACACGGCTTTGCGAATATCGTTACTGACTCGTTCGCCAATCCACGACATTAAATAAAAGCGGCTAAAGGTGCCTACAGCCAATAAGCTAATTAAACCAATAAGTACCAATACAGCTTGTTGAAGTTGCGCTTGAGAGCCAGCAATAAAGCCATGATCTATGACAAATTTAACCCCTTGCCCTAATGATAAGTTAACACCAGCGGTGACTAAAAGGGCGCCAAGTGCCGCCACTACCATCCATTTATACGGTTTAATAAACGCAAAAATAGGTAATAAACTACTAAAAGCGGCTTTTTCGGGCTTAGGGCTTGTTTTTGACATAGTGGATTCTTTTTAAAGGTTAAGGTATAGATATGGCACTAAGATAATAAAAATCAATACTTTTAAACATTAGCATCAATAAGGAAACGTTATGACTACTGCAACCGTAAGTGGAGAATTTAATGTAAATCTAGCCCCAATTGAAGGCTACGCAAGCGGCCAAAACGGCGTTAATTTAGGGCGTATGTCGATAGATAAAACATTTAAAGGTAGCTTAAATGCCACCAGCCAAGGCGAAATGCTAAGCGCCATGACTCCTACACAAGGCAGTGCCGGTTATGTTGCCATAGAGCAAGTAATAGGCGAGCTTGAAGGTAAAAAAGGCAGTTTTGTACTGCAGCATTTTGGCACTATGGATAAAGGCCAAGACAGCCTAATTTTAAATGTAATTCCCGACTCAGGTACTCATGAGCTAGAAGGGTTAACGGGCAGTATGAAAATACGTATTGAGCAAGGGATTCACCACTACGATTTTGAATACACGTTATAAGATACTCAAGGATTAAAATGCAAAAAGTAATCGAATTTAGAAAGACCCGTTTTTTGGGTGGGGTAGATATAGTCGCACTGAATGACCGCATACAGGAATTAAACCAAGATGGCTGGAAAGTAATAAACGCAGTGCCCTTGGCAGGTTTTTATGGGCAAGTGCACGGTTATACATTACTTATTGAAACTGACGAGCTTTAAATGACATTTACAGTATGGTTAAGCCTAGCGGCTATTTGCATGATTGGCGCAATGTCGCCAGGACCAAGTTTAGCGGTGGTTTTAAAGCACTCACTTAACGGCAGTATGAAAAACGGTATGCTTGCCGCGCTCAGTCATGGTACTGGCGTTGGCTTGTATGCTGGTGCATCGTTATTAGGGTTAGGCGCTTTAATGATGCAGTTTCCAACTGTTTATCAAATACTCGTTTACTTAGGTGCGGCCTATTTGGCGTATTTAGGTATAAAAATATTGCTAGCAAAACCCAGCAATAACGAACTTGAAGTACAAAAAAGTGAGGTAAGTGCAGCTAAAGCATTACAAGATGGTTTTGCCATTGCTTTTTTAAACCCCAAGCTCGCTATTTTCTTTTTAGCCTTGTTCTCACAGTTTATTGACCCTCAGCTACTTACTTTAAGTGTGGGCATAATTATGTGTTTAACCGTGTTTGTAATTGATACCGGTTGGTACTTGCTGGTGGCGTTACTGACTGAGGTTTCAAAAAACCGCTTTGGATTTACCAAGCAAAACCCGTGGCTTGATAAAATACTGGGAATTATATTTATCATACTAGCCATAAAGGTAGTGTTTAGTGTGTAATAATTTATTGGTTTTATAAATCAATAAGTTAAAGTGTAACTTAGCTTTTTGAATCTATAAAGCGTTTAGGTGTATTAAGGATAAACCAATGAGCAACCCTATTTTAAAAAGTGCCAGTTTTGATCCCAAAGTGAAACAATACTGGATGACTACGGCATGCCTTTTTAGCGCCTTAGCCTTGGTGACTATTCCGCTCATACCTGTGGTGTTAATTATTGTTTGGCTGGTGGCAGGTAAAATTTTAGCGGCTATGTCGGCGCAATTACTCACGCAAAAACTGGTTGTTAAACGCGGTATTTTGTTTAAAGAAGAAAAATCGATACCACTTGAAAAAATAACCGATGTTGGGCTGAGCCAAGGGCCTCTTATGCGTTTATTTGGCTTATACCGCTTAAGCTTTGAAACCGCCGGGCAATCTGGTCATGGTGCATTGGTGTCATTACTTGGTGTTGTAAACGCCAGTGAGTTTAGAGAAGCCATACTTGAGCAAAAAGATAACTTAGCTGCGCAAGCACCGGCAAAGTTTTCAAATGCAGAAAGCCCGAAAAATCAATTAGAGCTAATACGCGCACTTACTTATAGCGTAAAAAATATCGAGCAAATGTTAAGCACGTTATTAGATGAGAAAAAGTAAGAGATTTAATAGCTTTAGTAAAGAAATAGAAGAAAAAAGGGGCGTGTTTAATTATTAAAGCTTGAATGACAGGTAGTTATTGCTACCCGTCATTTAGCGAAATGATTATAGAAGATTTAACAAGATACCTTAATTGTAAGTATTTTTACTTCATTGATATAATAATGTTTTTCGCAAACTTGATTATCCCAGCCGTCACCACCTCCAGAGCTAGGTGGAGAGGTGTTTGATGGTAGTGTTTGATCTAAAGCATCTTGAAGGCATTGGTCCACAGTATTAATCGATGTTGTTTTAAGCTGGTTTAAGGTAATCCCATCTAAATAAGTTAAATAGGGGTTCACTGATACGCTAAGTGCACCAAATTCTTTAATCCACTTTACTGAGAAAACGACGTCGTACTGACTTGTACCACTCAGGGGAGCTTCTTGGTTTTGAGTAAAACGTACGCGTGTATTGAAGTTCTTACTTACTTTTTCCCAAGTGCCTTGGTACAAAATTCCGCCTACACCAATTGAAAAACCTTCACTACTAAATTCCTTAGCAAGAAAAAAGCGTTCTGGGTATTTAAAATCAGTTTTAGCTTTATTGTTTAGCCTATTCTGTAATTGGGATGCGGTTCGTCCTTCAAGTACTGCTTTTACTGCATCGGTTATATGTGAAGGGCAGCTGTCTGCCGTATTTGGACTAGTCATATTAAGTGTAGTATATTGACTCACTTTGAGCGGTGTTGCACTTATCTCTGTCTGCATTTCTTTTAAAAATGTAGAGAAATTTTTAAAAGTTGTTTTTAACCTTAATATTGCGGTTTTATCATTGGTGTTCAAAGATGTCGATTCAGCATATTTATTAAGATAAAGCTTACTTGAGCCTTGATTATGATGCCTAACCATAAATGCAAAATGCTCTTTACCAAGTAAATCTGCAACTATAACCTTTTTAGGCGTTGTGTAGCATACCTGATTATCAATTGTGATTATTTCGTTTGGGTCTGATGAGTAGCATTGAGTTAATGGGGGGTTATCTTTTGCTAACTGATAGGCTTCATCGTAATTACAGCCCTCGCACATAAATAAAGTAACGTTGTTATCATTTGCTTCTGCAATATTTGCAAACGTAAGCAACAAGGCTACAAATGTGATTAAAAATTTCATTTATTTCTCTTTCCTTAGATGTTAATTTCGTACCTTTTTCGGTTAAACCTTGGCAGCTCAAATACTAATAGTCAATCTTGTTAATAAGTACTTTTTACATCAAGAGCAATAAAGGTTGTACTGTTTAGATTCAGTTAATGTGGTATTTGAAAAGTAGCGCAGCTTTTCGACATTTTTTGAAGCGGCCTAAAAATATTATATATAGGGGGATGAAAAGAGTAATGGCGATTGTTAGATGCTTTAAAGTAAATCGCTGTGTAAACAAAGTTGCGGCGATCATGACTGACCGCCTAGCTAATTTTAACTTAAAAGACCTCATGCACTTTTTCTACATTACAAGTAATAACCGTTACGTTTTCGTAGCCAACGCGAGTTAGTGCTTCTGCGCTTAATGTGGCGCGCGCACCGCTGGCACAATGCAAGTAAATAGGGCGGGCTGCGTCTTTTTCTATTTCCATTAGCTTCATTTCAAGTAATCCGCGAGGAATATTAATTGCCCCAACCGCAGCTACATTGGCATGCTCAGCAGGTTCGCGCACATCAATAAGCAGGCCTTTATTTTGCTCAAGCTCTTGCTTTGCTTGAGCTGCATCAATGCGGCGCTGGTTAGGCGTGATAACTTTTAATAAATCAGGGATTGAGGTAAGCATGTGTTCGTTCCTTAACGCCAAATTGCGTAGTAGTTTGATCATTGAGCGCCTATAGCTAGAGGCTGATTACATATACTTTAGTGTAGTAAAAATAGTTAGGCATGTTTCGTTCGTCACTAAAGGTATAAGTATTCAGATAGCCAAAATTAACTGTAGCCGCTCGTGTTGACTTTTAATTACTATATTGTTTTTTATTACATTAGTAAATTCTAATATTAGACATTTCTAATATATATATTTATACTTTATTCACTTCTTATAATAAGAGCATGTTATGAACATCGACTTCACGGCAATGGCTGGCAATGTAGCGCAAGCCGAACAGCTATTAAAAATTTTGGCTAATAAAAATCGCTTAATGATTTTATGTTCATTGCAAGATACAGAAATGAGCGTATCGCAACTAAACGAGGCTGTACCTTTGGCACAATCGGCACTTTCTCAACATTTAGCTGCACTTAGGAAAGCTAAAATAGTGGCTACTCGCCGCGAAAGCCAAACCATTTATTACCGGATTATTGACGATAATGCGGTGCAATTACTCGGCATGTTATATGGCTTGTTTTGTAAGGATTAATACTTGTGAGCATAATTGATAACGCAGTAAAAAGTAGTTTGAGTGGCCGTTTGCCGATCATTATTTTTGTGTTATCGGTTGTACTCGGGTTATTTGCACTTAAGCAAACAGCCCGTGAAGAAGAGCCACAAATTGTGGTGCCCATGCTCGATATTTACTTATCTACCCCAAATGTAGAAGCCCCCGAAGTGGCACGCTTAGCTACCGAGCCGCTTGAAAAGTTATTAGCACAATTGCGGGGCGTTAAACATGTTTACTCTACCACTCAAACTAATGGTGCAGTAGTAACACTTCGTTTTAAAGTGGGCCATAGCCGAGAGCAAGCCATACTCGATACATACGCAAAGCTTTATAGCTATGAACATACAATGGCCCCTATTATAAGTAGTTGGCAAGTGCGCCCGGTGGAAGTGAATGATGTGCCTATTATTATGCTTGGGCTGTACAGTAAAGATCCAAAACTTTATAGCGACTATGAACTCACACGTTTTGCTAATGAGATAGCAAATAACCTCCAGCGTATACCTAGCACTAGTGAGGTTAAAGTAATAGCTGGGCGCGAACGGGCTTTAATTATAAACCTAAACGCAGCTGCATTAGCGGCGCACCAAACTACATTAAGCGACGTCTACTTTGCATTGCAAGCCTCTAATCAGTTGGCGCAAGTAGGTAGTGTTATTGATGGGCAACAACAAATAATGCTGCAAGCGGGTGATGTACTTAGAAATAAAACAGCCATTGAACAGCTTATCGTTAATGTTGTTAATGGTAAAAGTGTATACATAAGTGATATAGCAAACGTAATTGATGGCCCCACTGAGCCTACTAATTATCAATGGTTAGCCCAATCAAATAAACATCAAAGTTTACCTATGGTAACAATGAGTGTGGCCAAACAAGAGGGTGCTAACGCTGTTACAGTTGCTGATAATGTACATAGCGCAATGGCGCAACTTAAAAGTACTTTATTACCAAATGAAATTGATTACACGGTATTAAGAGATTACGGAAAAACAGCTAACGAAAAGGTAAATAACTTAACCTCTAGCTTAGTATTTGCGGTATTTACAGTTGTATTATTTGTAGGTGTATTTTTAGGCTGGCGTGCGGCTATTGTAGTGGGCCTTGCGGTACCTATTTGTTATGGGATTACGCTTTCGCTTGATTATGTATTTGGCTATAGCATTAACCGCGTGACCTTATTTGCACTTATTTTATCACTTGGTTTGCTAGTTGATGACCCTATTACTGGCATCGATAATATGAGCCGCTTTATAAATAAAAAAGGTGATAAAAAAAGCAATATTGTGGCGGCAATCAGCGAAATTCGTACACCGTTATTAATGTCTACGCTGACTATTATTTTTGCTTTTATACCTTTAGCTTTTATAAGTGGAATGATGGGGCCGTACATGGCACCGATGGCGTTTAATGTACCAATAAGTGTAATGGTGTCTACTTTGGTGGCATTTTTAGTCACCCCTTGGCTTGCAATTAAACTCTTAAAGCCAAACAGCGGCAAGCCTTTAACAGCAGATAAAGTAAGTATTTATAAACGTGTACTCACGCCCTTATTACATACTAAAACCCGTGCTAAGTGGGTACTCTGGATCACGCTATTGCTCTTTATTATTAGTGCATTATTACCTGTATTACGCTTAGTCCCACTTAAGCTTTTACCCTTTGACAACAAAAATGAAGTTCAAGTATTAATAGACATGCCAGAGGGTACAAGTTTAGAGCAAACAGCTGCATTTACTCAACAAGTGCAAGCACTTACATGGCAGCTGAATGAGGTTGACGAAATAGCTGCCTACATAGGTAAGCCTTCAAGTATGGACTTTAACGCAATGGTTCGAGGCTATTACCGAAGAGACGCTAGCAACTTAGCAGAGCTTAGAGTATTACTACTTGATAAAGCTGATCGCGAGCAGCAGTCGCATGGTGTAGTTATGCGACTACGTAAACAACTAAGCCCTATAGCCGCTTATGGTATAAACATAAAAGTGGTTGAAGTTCCTCCTGGCCCGCCAGTATTAAGCACTCTAGTTGCCGAGGTTTATAAAGACCCATTTATTGATGCAAATACGCACACTTTAGCCGCACAGCAAGTAGCTAAACGACTTCAGCAAGAGCCACATGTTGTTGAAGTAGATACCTCAATAGCTCAAAGCGCACCTCTAAAACGATTTATTACAGATAAAAGTAAAGCTGCGTTATCGGCAATATCAACCCAAGACATTGTACAAAGCTTACAAATTGCATCGCAGGGTATGGAAGTAGGTGTTATGTATGTAAGCGGCGAAACCAAGCCAGTTGCTATTAACTTACAGCTTCCATACCAGCAAAAAAATCAGTTTTCACAATTATTAGCTCTACAAATTAGAGGTGATAGGGATGTAGTTAAAAGCAGTAGTGAGTTTGGCTTAACAAGTGCGGCGCGGCCTTTAGTATCACTCTCGGAAGTGGGTGAGTTTAGCAATTTAGAGGTTGCTAAGCCTATTGTTAGAAAAGATCAACGAGATGTGATTTACGTTTTTGCAGAGTTAAATGGTCGTACTCCTGCCGCTGTTATTGCCGATGTAAATTCAGACTTTAATGCAAACCAAGAATCATTTTTGCAAAACGATTGGCCTAATAGGCACTTTTTAAATAACGGAGGGACCGCTGCTTGGCAATTACCACAGGGTACAAATGTTACCTTTAGTGGCGAAGGTGAGTGGCGTATAACCATTGATGTATTTAGAGATATGGGCATTGCATTTGCGTTCGCACTGAGCGCAATTTTTATTATTTTGCGCGTACAAACGAAATCGGTGAGTTTATCGTTAATTATAATGTCGGCTATTCCACTAACGGTAATTGGTATTATGCCAGGGTTTTGGTTATTAAATCAGTTTGGTGAGCGCACTATTGCACAAGCCCCAGAGCCGGTTTTATTTACCGCCACTGCGATGATAGGCATGATAGCGCTGGCTGGTATTGTGGTTCGTAATTCACTTATTTTAGTCGAGTTTATAAACCAAGCACGCGTACAGGGTATGGTAATTAAAGAGGCGCTTATAGCGGCTGGCACACACCGAATGCGCCCAGTCCTTTTAACTGCAGGCACAACTTTATTAGGTAATTTAGTGATTACCCTCGATCCAGTTTTTAGTGGGCTAGCAATAGCTATTATTTTTGGCATTGTGGCATCTACATTATTTTCGTTATTTGTAGTTCCCCTTGTTTACTATTTAGTGTTTGCAAATACAGAGGAAAATACTCATGCAGGGTAAATCAAAAATTTTAGGTTTAGTGTTTGCCTTATTTGTGATCATTATTGCAGTGTTATATATGGCAGGAAGCTTTACACAAAAGCAAACAGCGGGTTTAAAAAATATTGAAGCGCAAAGCTATAGTGGTAAACAAATAACAGTAGCACTTGAACCTATACAGCTAGTAGAGCGTGTACCTGGTAGTGTAATTGCAAAGCAAAATACGCAAATTTCCTCACGGGTTATGGCGCAAATAGAAAAGTTTAACGTACGCGCCGGCAACAGAGTATCAAAGGGGGATGTGCTTATTACGCTGCAACAAGATGACTTTAAAGCACAGGTTACACAAAGTAAGGCGCAAATCAGTGCAATTCAAGCCTCTCTCACTCAGGCAAAGAACCAGCTTGCGCGCGTAAAAGAATTGAGTGATAAAAAGTTGGTTTCGGTAAGTGAGCTCGATGATGCACAAGCCAAATTTGATACCTTAACAGCTAATTTAGCTGTAGCTGAGCAGCAGCAAGAGCAAGCTAAAATAGCACTAAACTTTACGTCAATTACTGCGCCTATTGCTGGTGTAGTGGTAGAGCGATTAGCAGAGCCCGGTGATACTGTAACCCCAGGTACTGCACTTATGGCACTTTATAACCCACTTCAGTTACAAGTAGAATTTAACATACGAGAGCGACAAGCTGTAAAGCTTAAAACTGGGGATGAGTTATCCGTTTTTTTCCCTTCTTTAAATATTCAAAGCCAAGCGATAGTAAGTGAAATAATTCCCGTGGCCGATAAAGCTGCACGAAGCTTATTGGTTAGGCTCGATTTTGATTCACAGTTAGGTTTGGTCCCTGGTTTATATGCGCAGCTAGTTTTACCATTGAATAAGCACCAAGGTATATTAGTGCCTGAAGAGGCAGTGCATAATTTTGGTGAGTTAAATATGGTGTACGTTATAGAAAACCAAAATATTCAAAGGCGCTTTATACGTTTAGGAGACATTATAGACGGGCGGCAGCATATTATCGCAGGACTCAACCCCGGCGATAAGCTTGCTATTGAATACGACCCTAAATAAAGGTCGCAATTTCATCAAGCGATTTTTTATCAAGTGCATGGGCAGGTACTGTTGCATCATCGCTTGGGTAGCCTGCAATAAGTAGCATGTAAGGGCGTTCGTTGTCTTTATCGCGACCACATATGACGGTTAAAAAACTCATTGGCTTTGGAGTATGAGTAAGGGTTGCCAAACCACTGCGGTGCAAAGCTTGAATTAAAAAGCCGGTAGCTAAGCCAACAGACTCATGCACATAATAATTCGTATTTTTATCATCGGTGCTTACGCCGCCCTTTTTTTGACTAAATACAGCTATAAGCCAAGGTGCATACTCTAAATAAGGTTTATTGGCGTCGGTACCTAACGGTTTTAGCGCATCTAACCATTCTTCACCTGCTCTGCCTTCGTAAAAAGAACGCTCTAATTTTTCTGCGGCTTCTCTTATTTGTTTTTTTACATCGCTACTGTTTATAGCCACAAAATGCCAAGGCTGATGATTCGCTCCACTTGGTGCTGTGCCAGCTGCTTTTATACATGCTTCAATAATATTTTTTGGTACTGGGCGATCGCTAAAGCTGCGAATGCTATGGCGGCGTTGGCTGGTTTGTAAAAACTCGTTAGCACGATTTAGCATTTCTTCATGTGGATATTCTATAAAGTCATTTAACGGCTGGCTTTGGTGATCTTGCATGGCTTTTCGTTTCTTATAAAAAGTATATGTGGTTTTTATACCGAGTGAATACAGTGCAGGCAAGTGTTATGAGTTTAAATTATGTTTATTTGTTGTTACAAATTTAACCAGCAAGTAACTTATGTTCCTATTTTCCTTGTGGTATAAAACATTATAAAAATAATTACTCATATTCAAGGAAGTAAAAATGCTATCAATAACAGGGTTATCTAAAACCTACGATAATGGCGTACATGCACTACAAGGTGTTGATTTATCTATCGGCAAAGGGATGTTTGGATTACTTGGGCCAAATGGCGCAGGTAAATCATCGCTAATGCGTACCATTGCAACACTGCAGTCGGCTGATTCGGGTTCAATCACTTTTGATGGTATTGATGTTTTTAAAGACCCACAGGCTCTGCGCCAACGTTTGGGTTATCTACCGCAAGATTTTGGTGTGTACCCGCGTGTTAGTGCTTACGACTTACTGGACCATATGGCTGTTTTAAAGGGAATTCATAATAAAGCAGAGCGTAAAGAGTCGGTTGAAGGATTACTTGCACATACTAATTTATATCAACATCGCTCAAAAGCGGTAAGTGGCTTTTCGGGCGGTATGCGCCAGCGTTTTGGTATTGCACAAGCCTTACTAGGCGACCCCGACTTACTTATCGTTGATGAACCTACCGCAGGGCTAGATCCTGAAGAGCGAAATCGCTTTCATAACTTGTTAGTAAGCTTAGGCGAGCAAAAAGTCGTTATATTATCGACCCACATTGTTGAAGATGTAGCAGAGCTTTGCCCAAACATGGCGGTGCTGGCAGGCGGTAAAATACTATTAGAGGGCAATCCAATTGCCCTTACCGATAAACTCCAAGGCCAAATTTGGCGCAAAGCCATGCGCCAAGAAGAAGCGCTAGAGCTTGAACCGCAGCTGCCTGTTATTTCAAAACGCTTATTTGCTGGGCAAACCATATTACATGTATTAGCCAATGAAGCCCCTGAAGGTTTTGAGCTCAGCAGTGCAAACCTAGAAGATGTGTATTTTTCTACGTTGCTTAATCATCGTAACAGCCAAGTAGCATAAGGGGGCGCTATGTTTTTTAATATGCTAGCGTTTGAGCTGCGCTATTTTATGCGTCAGCCTTCGTTTTATGTGACCTCATTAATATTCTTTTTTATGGCGTTTTTTATAAGCTCCAGTAGTAAGTTTCCGTTAGGTGGGGCTAATGTTCATATGAACTCGCCTTATACCATTATGGTTTTAACGGTTACCTTTTGTACGCTTGCTATGTTTTTAGTGGTTAACTTTGTTGCAAGCTCAGCGATTCGCAACAGCGAGACCAAAATGGATGAGCTGGTGTTTAGTAAGCCCGTTAACCCGCTTGCTTATCAATCAGGGCGTTTTTTTGGTTCTTACTTAGTTGTACTTATTGTGTTTTTAAGCGTGCCACTAGGCGTATTTTTGGGATCTCAATTTGGCTTGTTGGTTGGCTGGCTCGATAGCGAGCTAGTAGGCCCCAATAAGTTTATATATTACGCAGCGCCTTTTTTATATTTAGCAGTGCCAAGCTTATTGGTCCTCAGTGCTATTTTTAATAGTGTGGCGGTCTATTTTAAAACCATGATGGCGGTATATGTAACGGCCGTGGTGGTTTATATAACCTACCAATTGGCGAGTATCTATTTTGACGATTTAGCGTTTAGAAATATTGTTGTTTACGCAGACCCATTTGGCACAGGGTCGTTAATTGACTTAACCCGTTACTGGACTGTAAGTGATAAAAATACTGAAGTGTTAACGCTTTCGGGCGATTTTTTAATTAACCGTATTTTATGGGTAGCAATAAGTTTAGCGATGTTTTTTGGCCTCGGAAAGTTAGGTAATCGCGTAGTTACTAAAAAACAGAAAAAGCAATTTGCTGTCTCAACGTTTGTAAAAAACAAACAAGCAGCACTTATTAGCAGCGCTAAAAATTACAAGTCAAAAGGGGTAAATACGAAATCGCAATTAGTAATGCGCAGCTTATTTGAACTTAAGCAAGTTATATTAAGTGCCCCTTTTATGATTTTAGCGGGTGTCAGTATTACTATGTTACTCGCACCACTTTTTGCACCTATTGGCGCATATGGCACAACGGATTGGCCGCTCACACAAAACATGGTGGGCATTATTCAAAACTCCTCCGCTTTGTTTATGTTTATCATTATTGCTTATTACAGCGCAGAGCTGGTTTGGCGAGAACGCCAAAGTGGTATGGGTGATATTGTTGACAGTTTCCCGGTGCATAACACTGTGTTTTGGGTATCTAAAATTATTGCGTTAATCACTGCAGTTTGTGGCCTTTATTTAGTAGGCATGATGTTTACCATTGCAGTGCAGCTATTTAAGGGGCAATTTAACCTAGAGCTTAGTCAGTACTTATTTAGGTTGGGTTACCTTACATTACTGCCTTTAATTATGATGGCTATATTGGCGTTCTTTTTACAAATAATTAGCCCTAATAAATACATAGGTATGGGTTTATTTATTCTGTATTACATTGCTCAAATGGTAATGGGTGCTTACGGGTTTGAGCATCATATGTATCATTTTTCTCAAAGCAGTAGCGTACCGTATTCTGATATAAATGGTTATGGACATTTTTTACAAGGCGCGCATTGGTATACCCTATATTGGGGGGCATTGAGTGTGTTTTTAGCTATTGTAGGGTTTGCTTTATGGCATCGCGGCCCGTCGCAATCATTGCGTACTCGTTTATCTTTAGTGCGTTACAACATGTCTTTAAAAGGCCAGATTGCAGCCGTTATAAGTTTATTGGTATTTGTGGGCGCGGGTTATAACATTTATTACAACACCCGTGTAATCAACGAGTTTGTAACAAGTGATGATAACGAAGCGCTACAAGTAAGGTATGAGCAAGAGTTTTCACAATACAAAGACTTGCCACTGCCTATAATAACTGATGTTGACTTACACATTGATATTTATCCTAAAAAGCGTGCTTTAAATGCCGTGGCTAAAATTAAGTTTACCAATACCGCAAACGAGCCAATAACCCGTGTGTTAATCAACGAGCCTAGCCAATCTAAAAGCTGGGATGTAAAAATGGCGGGCGGAAAAATAGTAGAGCGTTTAACCGATTTTGGCATGGTATGGTTTGAGTTTGAACAACCGCTAATGCCCAATGAAGTACGAGAAGGCGAGCTCTCAGTTTCTCGTGAACACGACGGTTTTGTTGATAGAAGATCTGATACTCAACTCGTGCACAACGGTACATTTGTAAATAATGGAGAATTATTACCAAATTTTGGTTATCAAAAGTATTTTCAAATTGCCGATAAGTATGAGCGCCGCAAGCACGATTTACCTGAACTTGAGCGCGCACATAAACTAGAAGACAGCCGCTATTATACGCAAAATGAGTTTGGGCCTGCTAATGGATTTATAAACTACAAGGCAACCGTAACCACCGATGAGTCACAATTTGCGATTACTCCAGGTTACTTAAAAAATGAGAGTGTAAAAGATGGACGCCGCACCTTTGTTTATGAAATGGATGCTCCAATTATAAACTTTTACTCTGTGCTTTCGGCAGAGCTTGAAAGTAAAAAGGTTGAGCATAATGGGGTAAATATTGAGGTGTACTACCACAAAGATCATGCATGGAATGTTGACCGCATGATTGAGTCAGTTCAAGACTCAATAGATTACTACACGCAAGCCTTTGGCCCGTATCAGCATAGACAGCTTCGTATTATTGAGTTTCCTAAGTATCGCTCGTTTGCGCAAAGTTTTGCCAATACGGTACCTTACTCAGAAAGTATTGGCTTTATTACAGACTTAAGAGATGAGAGTAAAGTTGACCTACCTTACTATGTAACCGCACATGAAGTTGCACACCAATGGTGGGGGCATCAAGTATCTGGGGCTAATGTAGAAGGCAGCGCCGTTATTTCTGAATCGCTCTCCCAATACAGTGCGCTTATGGTGCTAAAAAAACGCTTTGGCGCCGAGAAGCTTCGTAAATTCTTAAAGTACGAGTTAGATAAATACTTAATGGGCCGTACTGGCGAAGCCTTTGAAGAAATGCCACTATATAAAACGCAGGCTCAACAATACCTTCATTACAATAAAGGCTCAGTTGCGATGATGGCGATTTATGATCGTTTAGGTGAAGTACGCTTAAATGCAGCACTTAAAGCGTTTTTGAATGAGTTTAAATATCAATCAACGCCATATCCAACCACACTTGATTTACTTAGTTATTTAAAGCGAGATGCAACACAAGCTGAACAACGTTTTATTGATGATCAGTTTAAATATATAACGCTTTATGAGCTTGAAATGAAAGAAGTGTCGGTTACTGATGATGTTGATGGCGAAGGTTTTTATACAGTAACACTGAGCGTTGAAGCAACTAAGC
>NZ_JACJDN010000130.1:0-7748 GCF_014163565.1 Pseudoalteromonas sp. SR45-5
CATGAACCGAGCTTCTAAGCTTGCCATATAACCCGTCGGTCGGGGTTAAACCAATCTCTTTTTGAAGCTTAACAACAGTTTCAAAATCATTATTATAGCTATTTATTAGTTGCTCAAAGCGCTGGACCTGCTCCTGTGCGATACTTTGGTTAGCCATTAACTGTTGTAACTTTTTTACTTTATCACTTAACTGCTCAAAATCCGTTTCAAATGCAGTTAACGCGTCTTCTTGTTTATAAAACAAAAAGTTTTTTTCATGTTTACGCAATGCTAATGCATGTACGTTGAGCTCTTCTGCTAATTGAATAGTCTTGTTTAAGCTCAAGGTTGTACGTGATTCAAAAATAATCACGCATAAAAGGACCACCATTGCTAAACCAACAACGACTGCGTTTAGTTGTAAACGTCGTTTAATTGTTAAGTTTTGTAAAAAATTCATCGCTAACGCCTTTTTTAAATATGCATTTGTATTATAGCTAATAGATCAACAGCGACTAATTAATTTAACTTTTTATTATTGGTAATTCTAAACAGTTTAAATGTGATGGCTATAAGGCGACACTATCCCACAAACCTTTATGTAACGATTGTGTGTTATTCCATTGTTGTTTAACCAACCAATCAATTAAAGGCGCGGGATCGCTGGGGTAATTTATTTGCTTGTTTTGCGGCGCGCTATTCCAATCATCAAGGGCTTGTGGGTTTAAATAGTTCATAACATGCGCCATGCCCATGGCAAATAAAGTTTGTGCATTTGCTGCTTGCTCAAACTGACCATCTAAAGGCTTTAATAGTAACTTTTTACCTAACTTAAGCGCTTCACTGGCAAGCTCAAATCCCGCATTACCAATAACGCCACTTGTGTTTGCTAAGTCGTTTAAAAAGCCAGAACGTGAAGGGGCTCGTAAATGTATATGTCCAAAAGACTGATTGCTGGCATTTGGGTGATAGCAATAAAATTCTTTTTCGGGAAAGTCTTTTAAATAATCAACAACGCTATCTAAGTTTTCGAAAGGTAAATATACCAATACCTTGTTCATTACTGCTACAGGGTTGTCGTGATTATGATGAGCAATAAAAGGCGGTATTATATTATTTGCAAATGGTTGCCAGTGCACGCCTAAGTAGGTAGTCGCTGGTGCATAATGCTTGATAAGTGATTTTCTCAGTACGCCACGACCAAACATAGGTACGTTATCTGACAAAAATGCTGCTTGGTGACTAATGCCAATAACGGGTATACCTGCCCGTTTTGCAGCCCATGCTGTCACAGGCTCAAAGTCGTTAAGTACAAAATCGTACTGTTTTATCTCAAGCGATTTTATATCACTCACCAACTTACAAATTCGCATATTTTTAAGTGTTTTTAAATTTTTAACTTGCCCATTTTCAGTGCTAAACGACAAACCACGATACGCTTTATAATCTGAGAATTCGTGCATATCAAAGTAATCTTTATTTGCGCGCCCTGAAAACACATAATCAACATCAATACCGAGCTTATTAAAGCAGCTTGCCATAACCCGAGCGCGCGTTATATGACCATTACCGGTACCTTGTACTCCATACAATATTTTCATGCAGGCACCACGAGTGCTAACGCAAATAAACCACAAAAACTACCAATCGTTGCGCCTATTATAATATCAGCAGGAAAGTGCACACCCAATACCACACGAGACATAGCAACGCCGGTAGCCCAACTAAATAGTAGTAATGCATATTCTGGGAAAAAATGGCTTAATATAATTGCCACTAAAAAGGCTGCAGCACTGTGACCCGATGGTAAACTAAATTTATCGCTTGGTACTATATAGGCATTTGTTACTAAGCAGTCGCATGGACGGATCCGAGCAAATCTATTTTTAGCTAGTAGGTAAATAGGTCTTTCTATAGCAAAACCAATTAATATAGTGGCAGGCAATAATTGGTGCTGTTCATTATTACTAAGCCACCACACTGCTAAGCATATTAATATATAAAGCCCACCATCACCGCTTTTAGACAAACCAAAGGCCATTGTTTTAAACCACCTCGGTGAATTGCAATTAAACAAAGTTAAAAATAATTGCTCATCTATCTGAGTTACCTTTTTAAGCATATTATTATTCATCACCATCCCTCATCGCATAACATATGAACACCGATTTAGCTTATGTGTTGTAAATAACAATTGAGTGACGCTTTTAATACACTATTATTGCGATTAATGATTTAGCGCTTGTTTTGCCTAAATTTACTGCGATTAAGTCGTTGTTATTGCTTATAAGGAGGGTATACTGAGATATAAATTAATGTACCTTTTGAGGATAAAATAATGGATTACAGCACTTCTGATTTATGCGACCACTTTGCTGACGTGGTTGACGTGCTAGAGCCTATGTTCATCAACTTTGGTGGTCGACACAGCTTTGGTGGCCGCATTAAAACGGTTAAATGTTTTGAAAATAATGAACTCATCCGCGAATTACTTTCTCAAGATGGTACAGACCTAGTACTTCTTATTGATGGTGGCGGCTCAACTCGTCGCGCACTAATCGACATTGAACTGGCTGAGCTAGCACTTGAAAACAATTGGAATGGTATTGTTGTTTACGGCGCAGTACGCCACGTTGATGAGCTTGAAGAGCTTGATTTAGGCATTCAAGCAATTGCTTCAATCCCTGTTGCAGCCGACAGCGAAGGTGCTGGTGAAGATGCTATAGGCGTTAACTTTGCTGGGGTATCATTTTTTGATGACGACTTTATTTATGCTGATAGCACAGGCATTGTTTTATCTGCAGAAGAATTAGAGTTGGAAGTTGTAGAAGTATAACGTGACTTCCCATTTAAAAGTATATGATGAAAGCGCGGTTAGAACACTTTGCTCTACCCGCGCAAATGAGAAAAAAGCATGGCAATCAATGGCCTTGCTCGACACCCAAGTAAACCTGCAACAAGCACTTGTTGACGCTGCTCAATTTGGTATCCGCTATGTACTTCTGGGTATTTGCGAAGATATCGGCCCAAAAGCAAACTTAGGAAATGGCGGTGCAAACGAAGCATGGCCGGCTTTTTTAAAACGCTTTTTAAACCAACCTCACAATCAATTTATTGCCACTCAAAAAGTGCTTTTATTGGGTGAAGTTAATACTGATGATTTAATGGCGCAAAGCAACCAGCTTAATAATCAGCAAGGCCAGCAGTTAACTCAATTACGAGATTTATGCCAACAGCTTGATGAACGCGTAGAGTCGGTATTGAGCCTTATTTTTAAAGCGGGGCTTGAGCCAATCGTTATTGGCGGAGGTCATAACAATTGCTTGGGAATTATCCGTGCCCTGAGTAAGTCAAAAAATACACCTATTAATGCTATCAACTTTGACCCTCATGCCGACTTTAGAGAATGTGAAGGTCGCCATAGCGGCAATGGCTTTCGCTACGCTTATAACGAGCAACATCTAAGTAATTACCACGTTATTGGCTTACATGAGATAAAAAACAATCAAGCAATTATAGATGCAATGAGTGAAGCTAACTTTACGTTTGATAGCTATCAATCAATACAAGTTAAGCGAAAAACTACACTCACGCAGGCAATTGAAAACGCATTAAGTAATTTTAACGATTTACCACTGGGTATTGAAGTTGATTTAGATAGTATTACTTACATGCCGGTGAGTGCGTACACATGTTGCGGATTTAGTGTGAATGACACTGAGCACTTTGTGCATTTAGCAGCAAACCATCGCCACTCTAAGTACTTACATTTATGTGAAGCAGCGCCTAGCCAGCACCCTAACGGAGTTGAGGCCGGTGCTACCCATGTAGGGCAAGTGATCAGTGCACTTGTGAATAGCTACCTACAAGCCAAAGAAAACACTTAGCCCTGTTGAACTAATCGCCACTCTTTTAGCCAGCTCATTAAACCGATACTACTTAGCGGGTGGCCAAAGTAATAACCTTGGGCAGCATAACCTTTTAAGCTTTTTACAAACTTAAGTTGCTCAAGTGTTTCTACCCCTTCAAAAATCACTTTTGTTTTTTGTTGGTTATGCATTTCAACCATTCCGCTAACTAAACTGCGTATATTGTTTTGATTACTAAAGTCAGCAGTAAGTGAAGGTGAAACCTTAATATACTCTACCGCTAAACTTGGTAACTTAGAAAGCAGTACCGGGTTATCACCAAGTCCATCAACACATACTTTTAAGCCTATGTTATTAAGCCTTGCGATCATGCCTCTGCCTTTATCATCTAGTCCCGCAAAAATATGTAAAGGGCATTCAACAATTAAATCGCCAGCTTCCAAGTGATGCTCACTTAAAACAACATCAACAAATTCAATAAACTCTTCGTTAAGCATTTCAGGACCAAATACGTTAATGCTAAGCGGTATAGAAATACCTTCTATTCTAAGCGCCATTGCAAGCTCAGCAGCTCTCTCTATTACAAATTTAGCGAGTGGATAACCAAGCCCTGCAATTCTAATGTCGTCGATAAACCTGTTAGCGGATAAAATCCCTTGCTTAGGGTGCTGCCAACGCAGTAGTAATTCTAAAAACTCAATTTGACCGTTTTCGTTACAAATAATAGGCTGAAAATAAAGCTCTAACTCGCTCGAAAAATCAATATTTGCTAATTCCTTTAGTCGCGCTTGTTGCTCTCGCAATTCAATCATCATTTGTTGATGATAAGGCACAACCTTGCGATCTGGGTGGCTATCGAGTGCCAGATATGCGTACGATATTAAATTATCAAAGTTGTTATCTTGCTCATTACAATCAACATAACTCGCTCTCGCTTTTACTTCTACAGTGCAGTTAGCAACATTAAATGGCTTAAGCGTTGCACCCAGTATTTGGTCAATAACTAATTCATGTAAGTGTTTTTGATTCGCGAAACTACAAATAAATGCAAAGTTAAGACCCCCTAAGTGGGCTAGCTTTTCTTGTCCAGTTAAAGTCACTATTTCGTCACTTGAAAGTAGCTCTTTTATTCGATTAGCCGATTGCGCTAACAGTATATCGCCAAAGTCGCGTCCAATATGCTGGTTAACTTGCTCAAAGCCTTCAAGGCGAATAACGATTAACGCTGCGCTTATTTGTTTGTTGTCGCACCATGTATAGTAACCTTGGCGTAACTGTTTTCTATCTGCAAAAACTGAAAGCGGAGACTCTTCAATAAATGCATCACCTTCAGGTTCTGGCTCTATAACGACTTCTATTTCAGCACTTTCATCATTTAAAAAGCCAACAATAGCTAATAATAATATTGCTAACACAACCCAAAATAGCGGAACTTCCAATAATAAATGAGCTGAAAATAGAACAACAAATAAAAGACCAGCCATTGAGCTGGTAATTATCATGCTCCAATTATTTCGCTCAAATGCTTGCCATAAGTGAAAACAAAACCCAAAGGCTAGTAAAATAGCAAGCCAAGCCGCACCGCTGCTTAAAATAGCTAAACCAACAGCAGCTGTGCATAAATAACTAAATTTAATACTGGTATTTTTAACAGCAAATAAAGTGGCGATCATCGCCATTAATAGTGCACCACTAAAAAATATTGGGAAATTACTGTCGGTTAGTATGTTCAAATTAACGGCATCCGTATTCGCTAAAAAAGTTTAAACCAAGTTATATGTGGGTAAAAATAATACAAACTAATTAATTCTACCCAAAATCCATAAATTTAACAGTTTATTTACGCCAAATTGGTAACTTAATTGTGATGGATGACTTATTTGCCAATGCGCAATATCAGCTCTTGCGCCAACCTTTAAAATACCACGGTCGTCTAACCCTAGTGCTTTAGCTGCATTTCGAGTAACACCAGCTAATGCTTGCTCAGGTGTTAATCTAAACAATGTGCATGCCATGTTCATCATCAAGTGCACTGAGCACAGCGGTGAAGTACCTGGATTAAAGTCACTCGCAATAGCTATCGGTACTTTATATTGATTAAGTAATTCAATAGGTGGGAATTTAGTTTCTCTTAAAAAATAAAATGCGCCTGGCAATAACACCGCTACCGTCCCAACGTCTGCCATGGCTTTTACACCCTCTTCATCTAGATGCTCAATATGATCAGCCGAAAGGCCATTAAACTGCGCCACCAGCTTAGCACCCTGTTGATTAGATAACTGCTCAGCATGGCATTTTACTGGGAGGTTATGCTTTTTAGCCGCCTGGAAAACACGTTTGGTTTGCGAATAACTAAACCCAACATTTTCACAAAATACATCGACTGCATCAGCAAGATTATTAGCTACTACCTGATCAAGCATCTCAGTACACACTAAATCAATATATTCATCAGCACGGCCTTTGTATTCAGGCGGTAGAGCATGCGCCCCTAAAAAAGTAGTTTTAATATCAATAGGGTGATGTTCACCTAATAAACGAGCGACTTCTAATATTTTTATCTCGTTTTCAGTATCTAGCCCATAACCAGACTTTATTTCAACGGTGGTTACACCTTCTTTTAACAACGTATTTAAGCGATCTTTTGCATCTACAAACAATTGTTCACGGTCGGCTGCTCTTGTGGCTTTAACCGTACTTGCTATGCCACCGCCTTGTGCTGCGATTTGCTCATAGCTTACGCCTTGCAAACGCTGTTCAAACTCTTGCGATCTTGAACCTGCAAATACTAAGTGAGTATGGCAGTCTATTAGGCCCGGCGTTAACCATTGTCCTTTTACACTCAATGTCGGCGTTGCAAACACATCAAAACTAGGCAATGTTGATTGCTCTCCAATCCACGCAATTTTACCATTTTTAATGGCTATAGCAGCATTTTCAATTGCGCCATAAGGGGCATTTATATTGCTATCCATAGTGGCAATATTGGCATCAGTTAAAAGTAAGTCGATTTCTTCTAACTCATAATTTTGTGTTGTGCTTTGCATTTTTTAGCCCTTTTTACGCCCAGAGTGATGAAAATATAGTCTAACAACCCATCTTGTATATACAAGATAATTGTGTCATCTTATTTATATAGTTTATTTTTAATGTAACCATAAATTTAATGACGACACCTAAATTTGCGCAAATAAAACAATTCATTGTTGATAAAATACGCAGCGGTACGTGGCAAGAAAACCAACGTGTTCCCTCTGAAAACGAACTAAGTAGTCAATTTAGTGTAAGCAGGATGACAGCCCGCAGAGCACTAAGCGAATTAACCGAGGCAGGTATTTTAACCCGCAGCCAAGGGTTAGGTACATTTGTAGCTACATTTAAATCGCAGTCATCGTTACTTGAAATAAAAAATATTGCTGATGAAGTAAAAGAGCGTAACGGCAACTACACCTGTAGCGTACTCATACTCGAATCAATAAATGCAGTCGCACCTATTGCCATTGCACTTGGTGTTGAGGTTGACAGTGTTGTATATCGAAGTGTACTTGTGCATAACGAAAACGACAGCCCTTTGCAGCTAGAAGAGCGTTTTGTAAACCCTGCCCTTGCGACTGGCTACTTACAACAAGACTTTAGCATGCTTACACCTCATGAATATCTATCTAGTGTTGCCCCACTTACCCAAGCAAGGCATACAGTAGAGGCCATTATACCAAACAGCGAAATGTGCCAATGGTTAAATTTATATAATGAAGAGCCATGCTTACAAGTAATCCGACGCACCTGGTCTGTTAAAGGCATTGTAAGCTTTGCGCGCCTTGTATCACCTGGCAGTAAATATCGCTTAGGTGGCCACTTAACATTTAAAAAATAACAAACAATAGCGCTTACTGCGCTTTT
>NZ_JACJDN010000131.1:0-7736 GCF_014163565.1 Pseudoalteromonas sp. SR45-5
TAGTTGGTTAAATTAAACTAAATCAATTAACGACGGTTTTTACGTGCGCGTGCTCGGCGTTGTTTTTTCTCTTCTTCTTTAGCTGCCTTTTTAGCTTCTGCTGCAGCGCGTAAACCAGCAACCATTACTTCTTCTTCCTCACGCATTTGCGGAGTTTCCATCGTAATACGGCCAATAATACCATCGCGCAATTCGTTGATTAGTATTTCAGACATTTTGTATGTGTCTATTTGATTACCACCACGGATACAGCCGCGTTTTTTACCCGCCATTTCAACAAATTCCCAATCACTTTCAGGCAGTTCGGCAATTTTATAACGCGCTTTTAAAAGCTCAGGGTAAGCACGCAATAAGTACTCAGCGGTGTAACTTGCTACTTCTTCATACTCAAGCGCAGTATCACGAATAGCACCGGTAGCGCCTAAGCGATAACCTGAGTTTTCGTTTTCTACTTTTGGCCACAACATACCTGGCGTATCGTAAAGCATAATACCGTCTTCAAGCTTAATGCGTTGTTGCGCTTTAGTAACAGCAGGCTCATTACCTGTTTTTGCAACTATACGTCCAGCCAATACATTAATTAACGTAGATTTACCCACGTTAGGAATCCCCATGATCATGGCTTTAATTTGCTTATCGGCACCCACTTTATGCGGCACTAGCTTTTTACAAAGCTCATTAATACGGTGTACTTCAGCTGCTTTATCATGCCCAAAAGAAATCGCTTTAACACCGTTTTCTTGCTCAAAATAATCTTTCCAGATTTGAGTCATTTTAGGATCAGCTAAATCAGCTTTGTTCAAAATTTTGATGACCGGCTTACCTTCACGCAAGGTTGCCACCATCGGGTTTTCACTACTGTAGGGAATGCGCGCATCAAGCACTTCAATGATCACATCCATTTGTGGCATTATTTCTTTAATTTCATTGCGGGCTTTATTCATATGCCCAGGGAACCACTGGATAGCCATTTTTAACTCCTAACGTATAATTAACCGCTATTTTAACTGGCAATTCATTTAATTGCGCTATACTGGCGCAAATTTTTTCAGATTAGTTGTTATGGCTCTTAAATCCACCATTATGAAAGTGCAGTTATCGCTTAGCGATATGGACCGCCACGTTTATCAAGATTTTAATTTAACCTTGGCTCAACACCCATCAGAAACCGACCAAAGGTTGATGATTCGCTTACTCGCTTTTGCGCTAAATAGCTGTGATGGTTTAGAATTTACTAAAGGGTTAAGTGCTGATGATGAGCCTGAACTTTGGCATGTAAGCTATAGTGAAGAAATAGAACTATGGGTTGAACTTGGCTTACCAGATGAGAAACGCCTTAAAAAAGCCTGTAATAAATCTAAAAAAGTGGTGCTATATACTTATGGTGAAAACAATCAAGCAATTTGGTGGCAAAAACATCAACCTAAATTGTATGAATTTAAAAATCTAAGTATTTTTAGCCTTGATTACGCAGCAACACAAGCACTTGCTGCTTTGGTTGATCGTGGAATTAAGCTCGCCATTTCCATTCAAGATGGTGAAGTATGGGTAAATACCGATACAACCAATATTGAAATAAAACCGCTACAGTTAATGTAATTACGGTAGTTATACCAATTGCATTAAATTAGTTATGTATTATAGCGACAAATAAATAAGTCGATAACAAGGCGAAAATTATGACATATAGTTGTTCTATCTAAATAATTTTTAACGCAGGTAGCGGATTATTTAATACGCTAGGATGATCATGTTTTTAATAAAATTGGTATTAGGGAGCATATGAAAGTTAAACACGTTATTGTTTTACATGGCTTGTATATGTCTGGCTTTGTTATGCGCCCACTTTGTTCACGACTTGAAGAGTCGGGTATGACGGTATTAAACATTACCTATAATACGCTCGACCCTCACCGCGATACCATATTTGCACAAATTGATGAGTGTATTTCTAACGAACCTGCAGCGCTTGTATGCCACTCAATGGGAGGGCTGATTGCACGTGCTTACCTAGAGGCAAACTCTCCTGCTAGCCAGAATATTACGAAGGTAATTACACTGGGTACTCCACATAAAGGCAGCCATATAGCGCAAAAAATGAAGCAAAAAGGGTTTGAATCATTTTTAAAAAATAGTGTTGAATTTTTGCTTACTAAAAATGGTAATTGGCCTTTTAAAGCTAAGCTTTATAGTATCGCAGGGGATTTACCTATTGGGCTTATGCCTTTAATAGTCAAAGGTAGCCAGTCAGATGGCACTGTATTACTAGATGAAACCAAACTTAAAGGTATGGCCGAACATAAAGTGTTTCATTTAAGCCATACCAGTATGATTTACTCGCGCCAAGTACTCGATTACATTTTAAAGTGCTTAAACGAGAAAGATTAATCCTCAGCATTGGCTGCTATTTTATAACTAATTAAAAATATCACAGCCAGTATCAGCGGAATGGGCGCCGCAATGTAACCAAAAAAATCTGAGTTCGCAAAGCTTGCTCCTGCTAAGTGCGCGACTAGCCCAAGCACAAATGCGATGACTGCAATTCCTACCACGATTAACTCTGCTTTATTTTGTTTCGCTGTTCTTGCATGCATGTTATCTCTCCTAATTATTTCGACAACATTATTATGCGCCGTTAGGGTGGATGATTTTTGACCTACATCAATAAAAAAATAGCTAAGTTATTACCTTGAATAAAGTTTGTTTTAGATCATGATTTATATACTTCTGGGTTTTATTTATTTTTGAGGGGTAGTATTTTTATTAATCAGTCCCATTTCTATTAATAGTCTAAAGTGAATACAGGTATCAAAAACAGCTAATAGGTTAAAACTATTAACTAGATACATTTAAACGATTTTACTAATTTATCGAAATTAGTAATACTTATCACAAGTTCACAAACAAACGGTTATTCAGGAGCAAGTTATGTCACATGTAAACGCAATTGGTCTAAACAGCGCAAAAAGCGAAGACATCATAAAGTCACTCAATACATTATTGAGTAGCTACCAGATTCAATACATGAATGCGCGTGGTTTTCACTGGAATATTAAAGGCCGTAACTTTTTTGAACTACACGTTAAGTTTGAAGAAATTTATAACTTGCTACTTCTAAAAGTAGATGAAGTTGCAGAACGTATTTTAACGTTAGATGGCGCACCACTACATGCATTTTCTGATTACCTTGAAGTAAGTAAAATTAAAGAAGCTAAAGGTATTAGTGATGGTGTTACAGCCGTAGAAAACCTACTTGCTGGTTACAGTACATTAATTCACATGCAGCGTGATATTTTAAGCCAAGCTGGTGATGCAGACGATGAAGGTACAGCCTCACTAATGAGCGATTACATTTCAGAGCAAGAGAAACTGGTTTGGATGCTAAAGGCTTACTTAGACTAAACCAGCAAAAAAAAGCCCTCAATGAAGAGGGCCACAAATAGGGATAAATCGTTAAATAATCAAGCGATTCGGTTACTATATTAGCCTCCTCCCAATACTAAACAACGCCCCTGTTACCAGTGGCGTTGTTTTGGGTTTAAGTGGGTGTAATGCTCATATATTGGGATAAACAATGTATAAGCATTACTACTACATTATTTTTCCCCATGAAAAAGCCCCAGCAATACTGAGGCTTTGTGAACGTTACTAATTAAGTAACTATATTAGTGTCGTTATTGTTGGTTAGAATTTACTTCTAAAACCTATGTAGAATGATTGACCAATTGGGTCATACGTACCTGCATCTGTTTCAGTACCAGTACTTGAACCGCTCACACCCGATAAAATGCGTGGTGGCTCTTTATCAAATAAGTTACTCGCACCAGCGTAAAGCTCTGTTGAATCGCTGATATGGTAACTTGCTTGAACATCATGATATGTCACTGAACCAATCCCTACTCCACCTGGAGCAATACCAAAACCACTTAAGAATTGATCATCAAAGTCTGCAGCGCCAATGTAAGTTAAGCTCCAGTTAAAATCAAAGTCGTTAAGTTTATAACCAAAGTTCCAGTTAGCTTTATGCTCTGATGCACCAATTTCTCCAGCAAACTCATCTTTATCAGCGCCTGGAAGTGGGATGCTATAACCATCAATTAGGTAAGTATAAGCAAGGCGAGTTCTAAACGCACCTGGGCCAATATCAGTAGAGTACGTTAGTGTTAAATCAACACCTTCTGTACCTAAACCACCACTGTTAGATACACCACTGTCAATAAACTCTAGTGAACCAGCACTATTATTACCTGATGGCGCACTACGACGAGTTACAAAGTCACAAAAGCTTGTATCGCCACCACCATAACATTGGTCAAGAATAAACTGACGAGGTGTTGATACGATTGCATCTGTAATTTCGATATCAAAGTAATCAAGCGTAATGTCTAGGCCTGATATTAGATTTTCTGGTGTAAATACTAAACCTACTGTTACAGAGTCACCAACTTCTTCTTTTAAATCTTGGTTGCCACGGTTAAAACCACTAATACCTTGTAAGTCAGACTGGTTAAGCGTGAACTCGCCATTTGAGGCGATATTAGTTGTAACACCAACATCTGTACGACAAGCATCACCTGCAGCACCACCGCCACTATTAGTAACACCTAAACATGGATCGTTTAAACCACTTGGGAAAGTTTGTGAAGGTGGAGAAAATAGTTCATCGATATTTGGAGCACGTGTTGAACGTGCACGGGTAGCACGTAAACGTAAGCTATCCATTACTTCCCAGTCTATACCCACGTTCCAACTTTCAGTATTGCCTACTGTTGAGTAGTCAGACAAACGAACTGCTGCATTCATTGTTACAGAATCAAGCACGGGGATGTTTGCTTCTACATAATATTCAGTTACATCAAACGAGCCTTCTGTTGCTGGAATTGCATTACCCGCATTAAGGCCAGCTTGCTGTAGAGCATCAAATTCACTACGTGAGAACTCTTCACGGTATTCAAAACCAGCAGCGATACCTACCATACCTGCCGGTAAATCAAATAAATCACCTGAAATATTACCACCAATGATTTCTTGCTCAACCGACGTTGAAAGTGAGCTAGGTGCACTTACAAAATCAATAGCACCTTGCGATAGCGAATTGAAACCGTAAATGTCTACCGGCGCACAGTTAAAGCCACGTGCTGTCGCATCGATACAAATAGCCTCATCAGTAATACCATCACCATCTAAATCTTGGCTATCGATAACAGCCTCTAAACCTTGACGAAAGCTTTGTACGTTAACTAAACCACCAGAAACTTGCTGCTCTTTTGTTTTACCGTATACATAGTAAGTATCGTAGAACCAACCATCTGCTATTTCACCTTGAAAGCCTAGTGCTAAACGGAATGTGTCACGCTCAGCTCGTGCTCCACGGTTACCGATATCACTTAAGCGCTTTGCAAAAAAGATATCACGCATACCATCACCGTCGGTGTCGGTTGCTGCGTTATATATATCATCAGGTACAAATGCGTTACGCAATATTTCACCGTTTACATTAAATTCAATTGGTACTTGGCCATTTGCATAGATGTCGTCAGAGGCAAAAGGAAATGGCTCTAATTCAGAAACGGTTGTTGTTGCAGCGTAAGTACCTTCATAAAAAAAGCTATGCTTGTCGCTTAGCTCGTAGCTACCATTTGAGGCAAATAAGTAACGTTCTGTAGGTATCGCTATCGTACGTACGCCACTTCGGTTAAAACCATTTGCAGCTACGCCATCGCCACCGTTAGTACTAAACGAGTTTTGTAGGGTGTTTGCATCATTAAACGTAAATGTTTCATCCCCAGCGCTAAAGCGACCCTGTGGCGGAAATGAAGATAAAAATGGACTTACAGCATCAAATACAGAGCCTGGGTTTGCTACTGGATCATCTTCAAAGAAGATACCTGAAAATTGGTCTACTGCCGAGCGGTCACGGTCACGTGAAAAAACAGCACCTTGATCAGAATACCCAAGATGGAACATCGCGTGCCCTTTCCCATCTGAGCTTGATAAGCCTGAGGTAAAGTTAAATTGGCGTGATTCATCATCGCCTTCGCTTGATTCACCATATTGGCCTTCGAATTCAATACCTTCAAAATCATCTTTTAGTACAAAGTTAACTACACCAGCAACAGCGTCAGAACCATAAACAGATGAAGCACCACCTGTCATAATTTCAACACGTTCGATGAATTGACTCGGAATAGTATTTAAATCGACAGCAGAGCTACCTGGTACACCTGATACATAACGACGACCATTCACTAAAACCAATGTGCGGTTAGAGCCTAAATTACGTAAATCAACAGTAGCAACACCCGCACTTGCGGTATTAAAGTTTGAGTTAGTACGGCTAATAGCTGGTGTACCAAATGCAGGGTTCTCTAATAATAAGTCTTGAATATTTAACGACCCTGATGCATCGATAGCAGCACTATCTACAACTTGAATAGGAGCCGATGACATTGCCTCAGCTGAACGAATTCGAGATCCTGTAACTTGTACGCGTTCTATTTTAGTTATTTCGTCATCTTCTGCTGCAACACCTTGAAATGAAAAGCTTGCAAGTATCGCGCTGCTTAGCGCAACTGTTAACGACGATTTTTTAAATAATCGCGCGCTACCTTTGTTAGTTAATGTCATATAATTCCCCTGAATTGTTATTTTTGTAACTAAATGGTTACTTCGCGGATTACAGTAAGGGGATTTATTTAAACACTCTACGGGCATTATTTATGAGGCGTAGTCTTTGGTACGAATAGCAGCTTTTATGGGATGAATTAGTACGTCACAATTATTTTATAAATATATTGTACTTTTCATAACAGTTTTTCCGCTAAGCACGGTCTTTATTATTATATACAGCAAGAGATATAAAATAATGATCGCTTCTTTTCATGCATTAACTTTTGTTAGTAACACTAAGTTTGCAACATTTTTAACAAAGCGTGTGCAAGATCACCGACACTTTGAATCTCAATCTTTTCTTCAAACAAATAGATTAGATCAAATAGACACAGATCAATACAATGTACTGTTTTACGAACTAACCAACCTAGCTGACCCTATGCAAATAGTGCATTTAACTGAGCTTGCTAAAAAGCTGAAGTTAGTCATTATTGCTCAATCGGGACATTTTGCGAGTTTTGCCTTTGAAGTTGGCGCTGTAGATTTTTTAATATTAGATTCAACTGCATCACGTATTGATAAATGCTTTGATAAGCTGATTCACCTTTGCCCGATTGCAAGTGCGGCCGAACGCCAATACCAGCAAAGCACACAAGCTGAAAAGCCATCATCACACATTGTGGTTAAAGATGTAGGTAAGGTAAGGCTAATTGATATCAATGATATTATTTGGATAAATGGCGCGGGCAACTATGTAGAGCTGCATTTTACCCAAGGTAATACGCCGGTACTACATCGCGAAACCATGAAAAATATTGAACAACAACTAGAACCAGAAGGGTTTGTTCGCATTCATCGCTCAACGCTGGTAAGAAGACAAGCTATTTGCGAACTGATGCCTACTGACAGTGGCGATTATAGAGTAAGGCTGAAAAACGATATGTGTTTAAACCTTTCACGGCGCTATAAAGGGTGTTTAGAGAGTATTATAAGCCCTTTTCAATAGCGGTTTATAATACTCATGTTAGTTACCAGTTCTGTTTTATATAACTGTCATTTGGGTGCACTAATAAATAGCTTTCGGTATCTTTATAAAAATTAACTTCTACATCGCTATTTTTCCA
>NZ_JACJDN010000132.1:0-7733 GCF_014163565.1 Pseudoalteromonas sp. SR45-5
CCAAGGCTAACATTTTAGGATCTTTGCTCACGTGAGAAGCGCAGCTTCTATATTTATAACCTAGAGTTAAAACACATAACGCCAGCAAGCTTTGCGTCTACAAAATAACATACGAGCTTTGCTTGTCACGCCTACAATTCACAAACAAAAAAGCCGCTGTATCAAACAGCGGCTTTTAATATATACATCGTTAAAAACTAGTGCTCTTCATTAACGATATTGAGATTGTACTTAGGTATTTCAACCACTAGGTCTTCATCTCTTATAATTGCTTGGCAACCAAGGCGTGACTCAGGCTCTAAGCCCCATGCTTTATCTAGCATGTCGTCTTCTAGCTCATCACTTTCTTCAAGTGAGTCAAATCCTTCACGAATCACTAAGTGACACGTAGTACATGCACAAGACTTTTCACAAGCATGCGCAATGCTAATACCATTTTTAAGCGCAGCGTCGAGTACCGTTTGACCTGTAGGAGCTTCAATTGCAGCGCCGTCAGGACATAATTCAGGATGTGGAAGAAAAACAATTTGTGGCATTCTAATCTCTCTTAAATGTTGTCTACTGACTGCCCTGTAAGGGCCTTTTTAATTGATGCATCCATTCTACGCGATGCAAAGTCGCTACTCGCATTATCGACTTTTTCGATAGCTGCTTTAATTTCGCCAGGCTCTTGTGCATTTTCGCGCACTTTTACCAGTTCTGCAATTTCAGCGCGTAAGTTAGCTAGTTGCATATCGTCAAGTAATGCACCATCGGCTTCAAGTGATGCGTTAAGCGCTTCTATTACGCGCAACGCTTCTACTTGTTGCTCTTTAAGCATACGCGCTTGCATGTCGCCTTTAGCGTTGCTCATTGATTCTTTTAGCATGTTAGCTACTTGGTCATCAGATAAACCAAACGAAGGCTTAACTTGAATCTCAGCTTGTACACCTGTTGATTTTTCCATAGCTGAAACACTTAATAGGCCATCAGCATCAACTTTAAAGGTTACACGAATATGCGCAGCGCCTGCCGCCATTGGTGGAATACCTTTTAAGCTAAACTTAGCAAGCGATCGACAATCATCAACAAGCTCACGCTCACCTTGCAGCACATGTAATGACATTGCTGTTTGACCGTCTTTAAACGTTGTAAATTCTTGTGCGCGTGCTACCGGAATCGTTGTATTACGCGGAATGATTTTTTCAACCAAACCACCCATCGTTTCAAGGCCTAGCGATAACGGTAATACATCAAGCAATAACATGTCAGAATCGGGCTTATTGCCAATTAACACGTCGGCTTGAAGCGCGGCACCTAAGGCTACAACACGATCAGGATCGATTGAAGTTAGCGGCTCTTTATCAAAAAAGCTTTGTACTTGGCTACGTACCAATGGCATACGGGTTGAACCGCCTACCATAATAACTTGCAGCACTTCTTCATTTTCAATGCCAGCATCTTTTACAGCACGACGACACGAGCGCAGCGTTTTTTTAATTAGTGGCATAGCCATTTCATCAAACGTTTCGCGCGTTACTTCAACGGTGTGTTTTTGATCGTCAAACTCAAGGCCCACGTTTACTTTAGCGTATTGGCTTAATGCTTCTTTACACGCTTTTGCTTTATTGATAAATAAACGTAAAACTGAAGGTGATAATGCTGACACACCTGTTTGCTGCTTAAAGTAATCAACAAGGAGCGAATCAAAGTCATCGCCGCCGAGGCTAGAGTCGCCACCGGTTGCCATTACTTCAAACACACCTTGGTGTAATCTAAGTACTGATATATCGAACGTACCACCGCCTAAATCATAAACAGCAATAATACCTTCTTGGCCAGAGTCTAAACCATAAGCGACTGCTGCTGCTGTTGGTTCATTTAATAAACGTAGTACGTTAATACCAGCAAGCTCTGCGGCATCTTTAGTACTTTGGCGCTGTGCGTCATCAAAGTACGCTGGTACTGTGATTACAGCCCCTAAAATTTCTTGGTTGCCAAAACTTTGCTCAGCTCGAGCTTTTAATGCAGCTAAAATATGGCTTGATGCTTTAATTGGACTAATTTTACCTGCCGCAGTTTCTATTGCTAGCGCACCATTGTGCTCACAAAATTCATACGGTAGTTGCCCATAACTTTGCTCTATTTCAGCCTGAGTTTTACCTAAAAAACGCTTAACCGAAATAAGTGTGTTAGCAGGGTCTTGCGTTGCTGCTTGTGCAGCTTCTGCGCCAACAGTAATACCGCCTGCTTGATAACGAACAACCGACGGTAACATAGCCGCGCCAAGATCATCAGTTAACGTTCGGGCTTCGCCGCTTTGCACTGTTGCAACTAATGAATTAGTTGTACCAAGGTCAATACCAATTGCTAGTTTATGTTCGTGTGGTGCCGCGCTTTGCCCCGGCTCAGCAATTTGCAATAATGCCATAATGCTCTTTAAACTCGTGTTGCTCGCTTTGCAGCAAGTAATTAATCGTCAAATAAACTGTCTTCGATACGCTCTAGTTCTTCACGTAACTTATAAACAAACTTCAGTTTACGAATATTATCTGCGGCAAGTTGATATTGCTGCTCATCGTTACTTGCTAATTGCTCAGCAAGTTGTGCACTGTATTGCGCGTTTAATTGCTTAATTTGTTTTTCAAAATTTGCAATGGCGGTATCAGGATCGCTAGCTGATGTTAGCTCTTCAAGTTCTTCGCGAAGTTCCATTTGCTGCATTAAAAACATTGGATCTTGCAAGGTTTGCTGCTCTGCACGAATATCAACGCCTAGCTCGCTCAACATATATTCAGCACGTTTTACTGGGTGCTTTAATGTTTGTAGCGCATCGTTAATTTCGGCGGTGCTTTGCACAGCCATCAACTTATCGCGGCTGCTCGCATTCGCGTGGCGATCGGGATGTACAGTGCGCTGTAATTCCAAGTAGTGCTTGTTAACCGTTGCTAAATCAATATTGTAATCAACGGGGACTGCAAATAATTCAAAGTAACGCATAACTTCAACCAATAATATTCAGAAATAACAAAGCCCTACATTAACTGGCAGGGCTTATTTATACTACAAAGATATTTAAAGCTTAAACGGTAAAGCTTTCGCCACAACCACACTCATCTGCTTGATTCGGGTTATTAAATTTAAACCCTTCATTTAAGCCTTCTTTAGTGTAGTCGAGCTCTGTGCCATCGATGTAAACTAAGCTTTTAGCGTCAACAATTAATGTGACACCTTTAGCCGCAAAAGTTTCATCGTCTTCGTTTAAATCGTCAACAAACTCAAGTACATAAGCAAGACCTGAACAGCCCGTCGTTTTAATGCCAACGCGCAGGCCTAAACCTTTACCGCGGTTTGCTAAAAATGATTGTACGCGGTTTGCTGCCGCATCTGTCAATGTCACTGCCATGAGTTTCTCTTCTTACTTCGCTTGTTTGCTTTTGTAGTCTGCAATTGCTGCTTGAATTGCGTCTTCGGCTAAAATTGAACAGTGAATTTTCACTGGTGGCAACTCAAGCTCTGCACTGATGTCAGTGTTTTTAATTGTCGCTGCTTCGTCTAGCGTTTTGCCTTTAACCCACTCTGTTACAAGTGAAGATGAAGCAATTGCGCTACCACAACCGTAGGTTTTGAATTTTGCATCTTCAATAACGCCAGTGGCAGATACTTTAATTTGCAGTTTCATTACGTCACCACATGCTGGTGCGCCTACCATACCCGTTGCCACTGACGGATCGTTCTTATCTAGAGTACCTACGTTACGTGGGTTTTCTACGTGGTCGATTACTTTATCACTATAAGCCATTATTCTATCCTCATTACCTGCTAGGGTATGTGCTCACACTATTAGTGGTGAGCCCATTCAACTGAATCTAAATCAATACCTTCTTGATGCATCTCCCAAAGTGGAGACATCTCACGTAGGCGACCGATAGAGTTTTTCATTAATTCGACGGTGTAATCAATCTCTTCTTCGGTAGTAAAGCGACCAATACTAAAACGAATTGAGCTATGTGCTAATTCGTCGTTACGGCCAAGTGCACGTAATACATAAGAAGGCTCTAAGCTTGCAGATGTACAGGCTGAACCTGACGATACTGCAATGTCTTTTACTGCCATAAGTAACGACTCACCTTCAACAAAGTTAAAGCTGATGTTTACAATACCCGGTACTGATTGGTCTTGTGTGCCGTTAAAGTATACTTCGTCCATATCAGCCATAATGCCGTCGATTAAACGATTACGTAAGGCGCTGATGTGTGCGTGATCTTTTTCGAAATCTTGCTTAGCAATTTTAAACGCAGTACCCATACCCACTAATTGGTGAGTTGCTAGTGTACCAGAGCGCATACCGCGTTCATGTCCGCCACCGTGCATTTGCGCTTCAAGGCGAGCACGTGGTTTACGACGAACGTAAAGTGCACCAACACCTTTAGGGCCATACACTTTATGTGCAGAGAACGACATAAAATCAACTTTAAGCTGTTGCACGTCGATTAATACTTTGCCCGCGCTTTGCGCTGCATCTACGTGGAACATAATTTTACGTTCGCGACACATTTCGCCAATAGTCGCGATATCTTGAATCACACCTAGCTCGTTATTAACGTGCATGATGCTTACAAGTACTGTGTCGTCACGCATTGTGTCGGCAAGTTTTTGTAAATCAAGTAGGCCGTTTTCTTCAACGTCCATGTAAGTTACTTCAAAACCTTGGCGCTCAAGCTCACGACATGTGTCGATTACAGCTTTATGCTCAGTTTTAGCGGTAATAACGTGCTTACCTTTTTTCTTGTAAAACTGTGCTGCACCTTTAATAGCAAGGTTATTTGATTCTGTTGCACCCGATGTGAAAACAATTTCACGTGGGTCTGCATTAATTAAATCAGCAATATCTGTACGCGCTTGGTCAACAGCTTCTTCTGCTTGCCAACCAAAACGGTGTGAGCGTGACGCAGGATTACCAAACTTACCGTCCATTGTCAGGCACTGCATCATTTCTTTAGCAACACGTTCATCAACAGGCGTGGTCGCTGCGTAATCTAAATAAATCGGTAACTTCATTTCTCTCTCCGCTGCAGGTCAACCTTAAAGTTGACAGCTTACTTGAATGTTTTCCAACTGCTTAATTGCATTATTGATACTGTTATCTTGGCGCGATGCTATTTCTTTCACATCTGATTTTTCCACCAATTCAGCAAGGGTAATATTATTCAAAAATTCTTCTATGCGTGCGCTTAAGTCTGACCACAAATTATGTGTTAAACAACGCATACCACTCTGACAGCCGGTATCGGCACCTTGGCAACGTGTTGCATCGACCGATTCGTCTACGGCGCTAATAATATCGCCAACAGAGATAACGCCCGCTTCACGCCCTAGTAAATAACCACCACCAGGTCCACGAACAGAACTTACTAGGCCATTTTTACGTAAACGAGCAAATAATTGTTCAAGGTAAGACAAAGAAATTTCTTGTCTTTGTGAAATATCAGCAAGGGCTACAGGACCTACACCTGTGTGTAGTGCAACATCCAGCATAGCTGTAACGGCATATCTGCCTTTTGATGTTAACTTCATAACGCCCCCTGCACAAAAGAGTGCAAATTTTAATTACCAGAGTAAATTAGTCAAGTATTATCACTTGATAAAAATTTGATTTATAAACTCTTACTTTTTAAATTGTAGAGTTAACAAACTTTCAATACTTGACCTCTTTGGTCAAGTATTACAACCATTGTAATTACCTGAGTATTTTAGTCAAGTATTAGCTAGTTATTTACCCATTGGTTTTTATAACTAATAGCTATACCTAAGTTACTTAGGGATAGACTTATTAATTGAAGTGAGAATACCGCGTAAAATATTCATTTCGGCATCTTCAGGGTGAGCTCGGTTAAATAAACGACGTAATTTAGTCATAACTAACCCAGGGTGCTGTTTGATAATAAAACCGGTTTTGAAAAGCGTCTCTTCAAGGTGCTCATAAAACAGTTCTGTTTGTTTTGAGCTTGGGTAAACTGCATCGTCTTCTTCAACCTTTTTAGGTTGTTGATTTAAAAACGCCATACGTGTTTCGTAACTAAGTGTTTGTACGGCCATAGCTAAATTAAGCGAGCTGTACTCTGGATTAGCAGGAATACATACGTGGTAATTACAAAGCTGTAATTCTTCATTAGTTAAGCCGCTGTTTTCACGACCAAATACTAGCGCTACAGGACCATTTACAGCTTCAGCAACGAGTTTTTCACCACATTCACGTGGTTCAACCATTGGCCACGAAAGCGTACGAGAACGCGCACTTGTGCCAATTGTTAATGTACAGTCAGCGATAGCTTCTTCAACAGTACCTACAATAACTGCATTGCCTAAAACATCAGTTGCGCCTGCAGCTAAAGCACTTGCTTGGCTGTCTATTTCACAAGCAGGATCAACTAAATAAAGTTTTGATAAACCCATGGTTTTCATGGCGCGAGCCGCCGAACCAATATTGCCCGAATGTGACGTGTTAACTAAAACAATGCGAATATCGTCTAAGATCATTACTGTGCTACTTTGCTATGCCAAAAAATTGCGCAAATTCTAACATGAAAATGTAATAAGATCCTAGATTCAAAAGGCTAGATCCTAAGATCCAAGCCAATATAACGATTCTTACATGGGTAAATTCTAGGGATATACCACCAATTTGTTTTGATGTTTAAACCATTGCCGCCTTTACATAAACATCAAAACGGTTCTTTTTGGTTTTAATTTGCATACTTGGGGTTTTTTCGTTTAAGAATGGCGCATAATCGGGGCGTTTTACAACGACACGCTTACTGGCAAGTGGATAGGCAAAATCAAGTAGGTCGTCTGCGTCGTTGTCTGCACCAACAAGCTCTTGAAATACACGCATTTCTTTTTTAACTAATGCTGATTTTTCGCGGTGCGGGAACATAGGATCTAAATAAACCACATCGGGCATGCTTTCACATTGCGATAGTAGGGTATGGCTTGAACCAAATATTAGGCTCATATTTTCTTTCATCCACAAACCAATTTCAATATCGCTATAGGCTCGCTTTAAGCCATCGTATAAAAGTGCAGCTACCACCGGATGACGTTCATGTAATATAACTTTGCACCCTAGCGAGGCAAGTACGAAGCCATCTCGCCCAATGCCTGCGGTAGCATCGAGTACAACAGGCGTTGCACCTTTATTTAAGCCAACCGCTTTGGCAATTGCTTGCCCTTTACCACCGCCAAACTTACGCCTATGGGCGGCAGCACCGGTTACAAAATCAACGTTAATTGCACCTAGTTTAGGCTCGTCGGTTTTAAATAGGCTTAACCCTTTATCGTCGTAATGTAAGCTAAAGCCACTGCAATTTTGCGCCCATTGGGCTAAACCAAAGCGTGTTTCTAATTCATTTAAATAAGGGCGTAACTCTTTAAAAGCACACTGAATAACCACAATAAACTCCGACGATAAAATACGCTTGTAGTATATCAACCGCTTTACTTTAAAGCACTAAAATAGCTCTATATCACTATGATGATTAGTATTAACCTTTACTGCTTCCGCTTTAGTACGTAAATTAGATATAAGTTCATTGCGGCTTTCGGCAACCTGTTTAAGCTGATATTTGATAAAGGCTAAATCACTATTAGCCGATACAAATAACTGCATTGTTTGATCTAATTGGGATATATATAAAGTGAGATCCGCGGGATTTGCTTGTGTTTGTTGTAGCTTAATGGCGCAGTCAAGTTCA
>NZ_JACJDN010000133.1:0-7721 GCF_014163565.1 Pseudoalteromonas sp. SR45-5
GCAGGGGCGAGTGGCCACCAATTAACTTGGCTTGGCGCTATTATATCGTGCAGGCCATCGAGTGGATTGGTTTGCATGGTTATTTTCTCACTAATTGCAGCTCAAGCGGTGTTGCTGCATTGAATGATATTAAATTAAGACCCGATTTAGTTAGGCGATTAAAGCGAGCGCTAAATGCTTGCTCAGCATTTTTAGCAAAACGTTCTCTAAAGCTGTTATCCATTAATGGTAGGGCAAAGTCTTGACCATTTGCATTAACAGTAACGGCTTGCTTAAACGCAGGTAACTGATGCTCAAACGGATCGCTTATGTGGCAACCAATCAGCTCGCAGTGGCGGCTTAATATTTCAAGTTGCTTAAAGCTCGCATCATCCAGAGCATTAAAATCAGACACTAAATACACTAAGCTGCCTGGTTTTGCTAAATGGTTAAGGCGCTTTAGGTTATCGCTAAAGTTGTTAGTGGCTGTTTTATCAATATTGTTAAGCGCTTGCTGGTGGTTGTCGCATAAATTATGACAAAGCTTAAGCACGGCTTTTTCACGGGCGCTGGGTTTTAGCTCTAAATGCGAGTGCTGATTAAACACAATACCGCCAATTCTATCGCCGCGCTGACACGCCGACCATGCAACAATAGCGCTTATATGCGCAGCTTGCACCGACTTTAACAGTAACTTTGAGCCAAACAGCATTGAGTTAGAAAAATCAGTAAATACAAATACAGGACGCTCTTTTTCTTCTTGAAAGAGCTTTGTGTGAGTCTCGCCGGTACGCGCAGTAACTCGCCAATCAATAGAGCGAATATCGTCACCTTGCTGATAATGTCGCACTTCGGCAAATTCCATTCCTCGGCCTTTGTGCGGTGCAAGGTATTGTCCTGTTAAGGTATTTTTTATTTTTACCTTAGGGGCAAGTTCAAGCAATTGCGCTTTGGCTTTGTAATACATCAGCTCTTTGAGTGCTAAATTAACACCGTGGCTATGGCTCTGTTTGAGCCATGCTTGGGTTTCTAATTGTTTTTGCATAACTTATGGTACGGCTACAAGTTCAACTATACGGCTTATTACTTGATCTTTAGTAATGCCATCGGCTTGGGCTTCGTAACTTAAAATAATGCGATGACGCAGTACATTATGCACAACAGCTTGAATGTCATCAGGTGCTACAAAGTCACGGCCTTGAAGCCATGCATGAGCACGAGCACATTTATCAAGTGCTATTGTTGCACGCGGACTTGCACCAAACTCAATCCAGCTACCTAGTTGCGCGTCTAATTTAGCGCCTTCACGAGTGGCAATAATAAGTTGTACTAAATATTGCTCAAGTGGCTCTGCTAAATAAAGGCCTAATATTTCTTTACGAGCTGCAAATAAATCGCTTTGACTAATTTTTTGCATTACTGGTTGTTGTTCGTTAAGCGCTTCGCCGCGTGTTAAACGCAGTATATCAAGCTCATGCTCTGCGCCAGGGTAGTCAATACTTAGGTGCAGTAAAAAGCGATCCAGCTGGGCTTCTGGTAACGGGTAAGTCCCTTCTTGCTCTAGCGGGTTTTGCGTTGCCATAACTAAAAACAGTTCGCTAAGCGGATAGGTATTTTTACCCACGGTAACTTGTCGCTCTGCCATGGCTTCTAGTAGTGCTGATTGTACTTTGGCAGGTGCACGATTAATTTCGTCAGCTAAAATTAGGTTGTGAAAAAGAGGGCCTTTTTCAAATACAAACTCGCTAGTTTGTTGGCGGTAAATATCGGTACCTGTTACATCAGCTGGTAATAAATCTGGCGTAAACTGTACGCGCTGAAATGAGCCTTCAATGCCTTTAGCAAGTGCATTAACTGCACGTGTTTTTGCAAGCCCAGGAGGGCCTTCTACTAATAAGTGACCATCAGCTAAAATAGCAATAAGTAGCGCTTGAGTAAGCTCTGGCTGGCCAATGATTTGTGTATCTAAGTACGTTTTTAATTGTGAAAATGCGTTAGCTGCCATAATAAGTGGACTGTCCTCGTCAGCTGGGTTTGTACCTAATAGTGTTAGGTGATAAATACTGACCTATTTATAAGGTTTATAATTGGGTAACTCAAGAGTTAGACTGTATTTTTTAAAATAGTTCGTTATTTTTTAACGAATTTTAGCGTACCACAAAACTTTGTAAATGCGTCTAAAAAAGCCTATTGTGATAGTCGTAATTAAACACTGTTTATATAAATTTGTGTTTATCTATTGGCTTTAGGGCACGGGTTGTTTAGAATCGAGGAAAACAAACAGGTCAGACCTGTCAGCGGGAGAGCATAAATGTCTGAGCAAAACATACTAAAAACACCAAAGGGCGACCGTATTGCCATCGTTAGCGGCTTACGTACACCTTTTGCAAAACAAGCAACAGCGTTTCACCATGTACCTGCACTTGATATGGGGAAATTGGTGGTTAACGAAATGCTTGAACGATTAAATTTCAATAAGTCAGAAATTGATCAACTTGTATTTGGTCAAGTAGTACAAATGCCAGAAGCGCCAAATATTGCACGTGAAATTGTATTGGGCACAGGTATGCCTGTATCGGTTGATGCATATTCTGTATCGCGCGCATGTGCTACCAGCTTTCAGGCTATTGCTAATGTAGCTGAGTCTATTATGGCGGGATCTGTAAGTGTAGGTATTGCAGGTGGCGCAGATTCGTCATCAGTATTGCCAATTGGTGTAAGTAAAAAGCTAGCAGGCAGCTTAGTTGATTTAAATAAAGCGCGTACGCTTGGTCAACGTTTAAAAATATTTTCAAAACTACGTTTAAAAGACTTATTACCAGTGCCTCCTGCAGTTGCAGAGTACTCAACAGGCCTTTCAATGGGGCAAACTGCTGAGCAAATGGCTAAAACACACAACATTAGCCGTGAAGATCAAGATGCGTTAGCGCATCGTTCTCACTCACTTGCAACGCAAGCATGGGCTGATGGTAAGTTAAAAGATGAAGTAATGACGGCGCATTTACCGCCATATAAAAGCTTTATTTCAGAAGACAACAACATTCGTAAAAACTCAACGGTTGAAGGCTACGCCAAGCTTAAACCTGTTTTTGACCGTCAGCACGGTACTGTTACCGCCGCAAATGCAACACCATTAACTGATGGTGCAGCGGCCGTACTTATGATGAGCGAAAGCAAAGCAAAAGCACTTGGCTATGAAATACTAGGTTACGTACGTAGCTTTGCATTTTCGGCAATTGGCGTAGAAAAAGACATGTTAATGGGCCCAGCTCATTCAACGCCTATTGCACTAGATAGAGCGGGTATTACGCTTGCTGATTTAGATTTAATTGAAATGCACGAAGCGTTTGCATCGCAAACACTTGCCAATATGAAAATGTTTGCCTCAGACAAATTTGCACAAGAGCATTTAGGTCGCAGCAAAGCAATTGGCGAAATTAACATGGATAAGTTTAACGTTAACGGCGGCTCTTTAGCATATGGTCACCCATTTGCAGCAACAGGTGCACGCTTAATTACGCAAAGCTTACACGAGCTTAAACGTCGTGGTGGCGGTTTGGCATTAACAACAGCGTGTGCTGCTGGTGGTTTAGGTGCAGCCTTTGTATTGGAGAGCGCGTAATGACTGATTCAGTATTTAATTTAGCGGTAGATGAAAACAAAATTGCCGTAGTAACGATTGATGTGCCAGGGGAGAAAATGAATACCCTGCGCAGTAGTTTTGCCGATGACTTAAAAGCATTATTAGAAGACGCTAAGTCGCAAAATGTAAAAGGCATGGTATTTATAAGCGGAAAAACCGATAACTTTATCGCGGGCGCCGATGTAAAAATGCTTGATAGCGTTCAAAAGCGTGATGATGCTTTAGCTATTAGCGAACTATGCCATCAAGCATTTTTTGATATGACAAAACTGCCATACACAACAGTAAGTGCGATTCATGGCGCTGCATTAGGTGGTGGTTTAGAGTTTGCTTTAGCGTGTGACTACCGTGTTGGTACCGACAGCGATTTAACAAAAATTGGCTTACCAGAAGTGCAACTTGGTTTACTACCAGGTGGCGGCGGTACGCAGCGCTTAACTAAAATTGTTGGTATTCAAAAAGCACTTGAGTGGATGCTAACAGGTAAACAAATTCGCCCTAAGCAAGCTAAAAAAGCAGGCGTGCTTGATGACTGTGTACCACACAGTGTGCTGCTAAAAGTTGCAAAAGAATTTGCGACTAAGAAAAAGCCACAAGCAAAAGAGCCAAAGCTCGACAATATTAGTAAATTACTAGAATCAAACCCGTTTGGCCGTAACTTTATCTTTAAAAAAGCTAAAGAAAACGTACTTAAAAAAACGGGCGGGCACTACCCAGCACCACTCGCTATTATTAAAGCTGTGCGTGCTAGTGTAGAGCTTGATGAGCTAAAAGCGTATAAAACAGAAGCTGAAAGCTTTGCAACACTTGTAATGAGTGACGAATCGAAAGCGCTTCGCGGTATTTTCTTTGCAACCACTGAAATGAAAAAAGAGTGGCGCAATGATGACGCACCCGCAATTAGCAAAACTGCTGTTTTAGGTGGTGGACTAATGGGCGCAGGTATTGCGCACGTAAGTGCTGTTAAAGCTAAAGTACCGGTACGTATTAAAGATGTAGCAGAGCAGGGCATTAGTAATGCAATGAGCTACACCTACAAAATTTTAGACAAGCGCCTTAAGCGCCGTATTATGTCTAAAGCTGATATGCAGTTAACAATGAACCGTATTACAGGTACAACAGACTACAGCGGCTTTAAACACATTGATTTAGTAATAGAAGCTGTGTTTGAAGATCTTGCGCTTAAGCAAGGTATGGTTGCCGACGTAGAGCAGCAATGCCAAGAAAATACAATTTTTGCTAGTAACACGTCATCATTACCAATTTCGCAAATTGCAGCGCAGGCAGCACGTCCTGAAAATGTAATTGGCTTACATTACTTTTCACCAGTAGAAAAAATGCCATTAGTGGAAATTATTCCACACGAAGGTACATCTAAAGAGACTATTGCTCGCGTTGTTAACTTTGCACGTAAGCAAGGTAAAACGCCAATTGTTGTAAAAGACATGGCCGGTTTTTACGTAAATCGTATTTTAGCGCCTTACTTAAACGAAGCTGCTAATTTAATGCTTGCGGGTGAGCCAATTGAAAAGATTGATGCAGCCCTAGTTGAGTTTGGCTTTCCGGTAGGACCGCTGGCTCTACTTGATGAAGTAGGGATTGATATTGGCTCTAAAATTGCTCCAATTCTTGAAAAAGAATTAGGTGAGCGTTTTAAAGGCCCTGATGCATTTATGCGTATGATTGATTCAAAACGCCTTGGCCGTAAGTCCGGTCGTGGTTTTTATGAATACGACAAAAAAGGCAAAAAGGTTGATGAGTCAGTTTACGAACTATTGGGTGTTACCCCAGCTCCACGTTTAAACAAAAGCGAAATTGCTAAGCGATGTGTATCGAAAATGCTTAACGAAGCAGTACGCTGTTTAGATGATGGCATTATTGCAAGCCCTCGTGATGGCGACATTGGTGCAATATTTGGTATTGGTTTCCCACCATTTTTAGGTGGCCCGTTTAGCTATATGGATAAATTAGGCGCAAGTAAAATAAGCTCTGATATGTCTACATTGGCTAACAGCGATGCTAACTTTGCTCCATGTGAGTCACTGGTAACAATGGCAAGCTCTGGTACTACTTTTTATAATGCAGCAACTGTTGAGGTTGTAGCTCCTGAAGTACAAAGCACTGAGCCACAAGAGCAAAGTGTCACTGAGCCTGAAGTTACTAAAGAGATTGAAACAAAAGAATAAAGTTTCTACTGTTTATAAAAACCGCATTTAGATGCGGTTTTTTTATGATTTTTAATATTTAAATGAGGAGCTTAATGACATTATTTACACAAAGATTGAGCATGTACCAAATGGAAGAATCTGATTGGCCTCTTTTTCTAGCGCTTCATCGCGATCCTCAAGTCCTTAAGTATTGTTTTGATATGCCAATGGAGTCACTGATAAGAAACCGCTTTGAGATACGCTTACCTAAGTGGAATACTAAATCACGCCACCCACTGTGCTTACTCATTATTAATAATAAAACAAAACAACCAGTGGGTGTTACAGGCTTTGCCTATGACGGAGAAACCGCAGAGCTTGGTTATTTATTATTGCCAGAGTATTTTAATAAAGGCTACGCGACAGAGTCTTTAAGAGCTGTGATTGATTGGGCTTGGAAAGAATGTGGTATTAGGCAGTTTAAAGCTGTCGTAACGCGTGGCAATATTGGTTCTGAAAAGGTGCTTAGTAAGTGTGGCTTAACCCATACCGATACACTTTTTAAAGTGCATACAATAGGCGAAAAGTTATATGACGATTTAATTTATACGCTTAAGGTTTAAGGTTTTAATGGGCTAGTAGCCTAGCCCAAAAAGTGCTACAAGTGAAGTGCGATAGCTTTGCGGTCTTTTTCTGGCATATTTTCTACGACTAAATTAAATGAGTTATCAATCATTCTCTCAATTTCACTTTGTGCAATTGTGCCGTCTAAAATTACTGTGTTCCATAAGCGTTTATTCATATGGTAACCAGGGATCACTGCCGGGAAAGTATCACGCAATGATATTGCTTCATCAGGATCGCATTTTAAGTTAAGCCACCAAATAACCTCACCATCATCATTAGTTTGACCGTCATTGCCAATAGCAAGAGTCGCAAACATTTTATGATTCACTTTATATACATCAACCTCTTGCGCAAATGGTTTTGTAACCTGAACAAGTGGTTTTTTAACTAAATACTCATGTACTTTTTTCTGGTCCATGATCCATTCCTTGAAGTCATACTCGGTAAAGCTACCATAGCAGTTTTTTTCACATTTGATTATATGTATTTTAGTATAAATTAAAATTTTACAAGCTAATACAACATGTAGCGTAAAACCAACGTAATTTTAGTTGAACAAAATCCAGTTCGTGGTATGTTTCTGCCAATCAAAAAAATAATAGGAATTCACACATGCCAAAGGCGAGTGATGTTAAAAAAGGTACTGCTATTGACTTCAATGGCCGCGTTTTAGTTGTAAAAGATATTGTGCGCTCTGTGCCGCAAGGTCGTGCTGGTGGTAGTTTATACCGTATGCGTTTATACGATGTGGTAACCGGTGGTAAAGTTGACGAAACATTTAAAGACAATGACATGCTAACGCTGGCTGATTTAACACGCCGTGAAGTAATGCTATCGTACATTGATGGCGACGAGTATGTGTTCATGGATAATGAAGATTACACGCCTTACAACTTAAACAAAGATGCTATTAGCGAAGAAATTTTATTTGTTAATGAAGAAACGCAAGGCGTACACGTCATTGTTATTGATGGCGCGCCAGTAGGACTTGATTTACCGTCAAGTGTTGAACTTGTTGTTGAAGAAACAGACCCATCTATTAAAGGTGCATCTGCAAGTGCTCGTTCAAAACCTGCACGTATGTCTACTGGCTTAAATATTTCTGTGCCAGAGCATATTTCAACAGGTGACCGTATCCGTATTAATACTGTTGAACACAAATTTATGGGTCGTGCTGAAAAGTAACGCGTAAATTATAATTTTAAAAGCCGAATCTGTGTTTAACAGGTTCGGCTTTTTTGTGCGCGGGTATTTGTTGCTTTAAATTTAATCACGTTAGCGTTAGAATAAGCGCCGTATTTTTGAGCAACTTTAAGGGGGAGCTT
>NZ_JACJDN010000134.1:0-7720 GCF_014163565.1 Pseudoalteromonas sp. SR45-5
TAAATGTTATGGGAATTTTTTCACGTTTTGCAGATATTGTTAATTCTAATATCAACGCCATTTTAGATAAAGCAGAAGACCCAGAAAAAATGGTTCGTCTGATTATTCAAGAAATGGAAGATACGCTTGTTGAAGTACGTTCTACATCAGCTAAAACATTGGCTGAGAAAAAAGAAATTGTACGCCGCTTAGATACACTTAAAGCGCAGGTAAGTGATTGGCAAGATAAAGCCGAACTGGCTTTAAGTAAAGACCGCGACGATTTAGCGCGTTCAGCCTTACTTGAAAAGCAAAAGTCGGCAGATGCAGTTGCTTCAGTAGCGAGTGAGCTTGAACATGTAGAGTCTCATATTGAGAAATTACAGCAAGAAGTAACGACGCTACAAGAAAAGCTAGCAGATGCTAAATCTCGTCAAAAGGCAATTATACTTCGCCAACGTTCGGCTGAGTCGCGCCTTGAAGTGAAAAAGACACTTGATAGCTCAAAAGTAGAAGAAGCACTTAACCGCTTTGAACGTTACGAAACCAAAATTGATGGACTAGAATCTCAAATTGAGTCGTACGATTTAGGTAAAAAGACGTTAGCGGATGAAATTGCTAATCTACAAAAAAATGAAAAGATAGATGATGAGCTAGCCGAACTTAAAAAGAAGTTAGCTGATAAATAATTACATATAAAAATATATGGGGCCCTTGTGCCCCAGCTTAAAAACATCAAAACGGATTGTCAGGAGAGGATTATGTTTGATCCAGAGATATTAGTTGCACCATTTATCTTGTTTATGATTTTTGTTGCTCCGCTGTGGCTAATTTTGCACTACCGTAGCAAGAAACAAGTAAGCCAAGGTTTAAGTGAGCACGAACATCGCCAATTACTTGAGCTTGCACACAAAGCTGAAAAAATGGCTGATCGATTAGAAACACTTGAAGCATTGCTTGATCAAGAGTCACCACAATGGAGACGCAAAGTATGAGTGCCAAACGCGAATTATTAAGAGACCCACAACGCGGTAAAATAGCCGGTGTGTGTGCGGGATTAAGTGACTACTTTAATATGGAGTTATGGTTAGTTCGCATTATATTTGTTAGTGCGGTACTGCTAACGGGTGGCCCATTATTTGTGGTAGCGTATATTGCAGCCTGGTTCATTTTAGATAAAAAAGAGCCCGCAACAGCGCAAACAAAAAGCTCAACTAAAACTGACGATCCGCTAGAAGTAAAATTTAAAGTATGGCAAAAAGGCGAGCCGCCGCGCCGCGCATTGCAAGATTTAAAAGAGCGTTTAACGCGTGTAGATACTCGCCTTCAAGATATGGAGCGCCATGTAACTTCAAGCGAGTTTACGGTGAGCCGTGAAATTAACAAACTTTAAAGGATTTAATAGCACCTTATTTGCAGCGTGATAAATTACGGCAAATTAGGTGCAAGACACTTTATGAGCCAATCATTTGCAAAAAAGACCTTTAAAAGCATTAAAGGCAAAGCACAAAAAGCCCTTCATCGCAGTTTAGACCAACACGTAAAACTTGCCGTAACTGGCCTAAGTGGTAGTGGTAAAACAGCCTTTATTACCGCGCTTGTTAAACACTTAACAACCCAAGCGGACGATAAAAACTTACCTTTTTTTGATGTAATGCGCGAGCACCGCCATGTGGCCACTAAAGTTGTGCCGCAAGAGGCGTTAAAAGTCCCTACGTTTAATTACCCTCGAGCACTCAATACTTTATTACCCAGCGATGGGATGCCTACATGGCCTGCATCTACCGAGCGTATTAATACGCTGCGCTTGGCAATAAAGTATCAAAGTAATGCAGGGCTGCGTGGGCACTTTTCGCCGCAATCAACGCTTTATTTAGATATTATTGACTACCCGGGTGAATGGCTCCTTGATTTACCTATGCTTGAGCAAAGCTATTCTCAATGGTGCGAGCAGCAATATCCGTTATTAACTCAGCCTTCGCGCGTAAACACATCAAGTGACTTTTTAGTAGCCGTTGATCAACTTGACTTAAACGCCCCCGTTGATGAAAACGTACTTGCCCATATTGCTCAGCTTTATCAAAGCATGTTAGTCGGGCTTAAAAAAGACACCAAACTTGCCATGTTACAACCTGGGCGCATGCTAATGCCTGGCGACCTACAAGGCGCGCCATTGTTATTGTTTTTTCCGGTATCGGGTGAAATAAACAGTGACGATGTCGTTGCGGGTTCTAATTTAGCGCATTTAATTAAGCGTTTTAACGCCTATATAAAAGAAGTTGTAAAACCATTTTATAATGAGCATTTTAGGCACTTCGATCGCCAAATCGTACTTGTAGATGTACTTAGTGCGTTAAACGAAGGGCACGAAACACTCCAAGAGCAAAGCAGTGTAATAAACCAATTACTCGCACACTTTAATTACGGTGAGTCGGGCTTTTTTAAACGTTTATTTAAGCCCAACATAGACAAAATATTATTTGCAGCTAATAAATCAGATCACATAAGTGCAAAACACCATAAAGATTTAGCACTACTACTTGATTCGCTCGTGCATGAGCAAAGTAATCATTTAAAGTTTGATGGTGTAAAAATAGAAACCATGGCTATGTCGTCAATCACAGCAACGCAGCCGCGCCAGATTACCGACAAAGGCCAAACGCTTGACTGTATTTATGGTAAACCGCTAAACGAGCCAGATTGGCTTACGTATTTACCGCCGCAACCTCCCTCGCGGATGCTTAATAAAAATGAGTGGCCAGCACAGGGATTTGAGTTTTTATCGTTCTCTCCAATGCCGAGCCCCGATAAACAACTAAAACATATTCGATTAGATCATGTCATGCAGTACCTGCTAGGAGACAAATTAACATGAGTGAGTCAAACCAAACATTTCAAGCAGGGCGTCGTATAGATACGCAAAGCATTGAGCAAAACGAACCCGTTTTAGCACCTGCAAAAATTATTCAGCACGGGCAAAGTGATTACGAAGAACTTGAAGATGAAGCACTAGAGCCAGAAATAGATCTAGAGCCTGTATATAAAAAGTCAAAGTGGCAAACACTTAAAGGTGTTTTTGCTATTAGTTTTATAGTACTGGTGCTTTTAGAGTTTGCGTACTCGTTAGTATTTGCTTTCGAGCAGTCAATTATTTTAGGCAGTGTTTATTTAACCGCGGTTGTAAGTGGCGTACTGCTAATAGGGCGCTTATTGTGGCGAGAGTACCGAATGCTGCGCAGTTTAAAGCGTAACCAGCTGCACCGAGTTGAAGCCGACAGGCTTTTAAACAGCGAGCAAGTAGGCGGTGCATTACCTTGGCTCGAAAAGCTTAATAAACACCAAGAGCTTGATAACTTTGAAACCTTTAAAAACCAAGTAGCGATGCATCACAGCGACAAAGAAATAATGACGCTGTACGCCAACAGTTTATTAATAAGCCAAGACACCAAAGCTAAAAAGCTTATAAATCGTTTTGCGACTGAATCTGCACTGCTAGTTGCCCTAAGCCCACTTGCGCTGGTGGATATGATGGCTGTGCTTTGGCGCGGTACTAAGTTAATAGAACAAATTGGTAAAATTTACGGCATTGGTTTTGGCTACGCGAGCCGTATAAAGTTATACCGCATGTTGATAAAACAAGTAATGTTTGTTGGCAGTGCAGAGCTTGTATCTGACCTTGCTGCAACTGCACTAAGTGCTGAGCTTTTAGGTAAGCTTTCGGGGCGGGCAGCGCAAGGGGTCAGTGCTGGTATTTTTACAGCGCGTATTGGTTACAAAGCAATGGAGCTTAGTCGCCCATTACCACGGCTTGAAAACAAACGCAGCTTACTAAAAGGCACTGTGCAAAGCATCGCAGGTAAAATTATGAGCCGTAAAAAGGCGGAACCAACGTAGTAAAGGTAGTGGCAATATTTGTGTACAAACGTGCGCTGCACGGTTTTTACACAAATAGCCATCTGAGCATCCGGCATGCTTGCTGTTTGTAAGCGCATACGTTTTGATTGTTGAATCGCAAAAACATAATAATCAAAAAAATGAGCCTACAATGAGCAAGCATCATATAAACACCCAGTGTATTCATGGACCACAAAAAGCAAACGACCCGCACGGCGCACTTACTTCTCCTTTGTATCAAACCTCGACCTTTCATTTTGAAAATGCCGCACAAGGTGCTGCGCGTTTTGCAGGCGACGAACCTGGCTATATTTATACGCGTTTAGGAAACCCCACAACCACAGAGCTTGAACAAAAAGTTGCTCAACTAGAGAGTTGTGAAGCAGCAGCTGCAACCGCAACAGGTATGGGGGCTGTATCTGCCTCAGTACTGAGCTTTTTATCGCAAGGAGATCACCTTGTTGCCTCAAGTGCTTTGTATGGTTGTACCTTTGCGTTTTTCTCGCATATGTTGCCGCGCTGGGGAATCGAAGTCACTTTTGTTGATATGACCAACGAGGACGAACTACGCGCTGCCATCAAACCTAATTCAAAAATGATATTTGTAGAAACGCCAATTAATCCCACTATGGCGGTTATTGATTTGGCACTTATTGGCGCAGTTGCTAAAGAGCACAACTTAATTAGTGTGGTCGACAACACCTTTTTAACGCCGCTACTGCAATCGCCTAAAAAATACGGTATCGACATTATAATGCACAGTGCGACCAAGTACTTAAACGGCCACGGAGATGTAGTTGCCGGTATTGTATGTGGATCGTTTGAGCACATAACACACATTAAAATGACCGTACTAAAAGATATTGGTGCAACCATAAGCCCACACGATGCATGGCTAATTAATCGAGGCCTAAAAACGCTCGCTATTAGAATAGAGCGCCATTGTCAAAGCGCACAAACAATAGCGCAATATCTAGAGGCTCACCCACAAGTAAGCACCGTATATTACCCGGGGCTTAAATCGCACCCAGGTTATAAGTTTATTGGTAATCAAATGAAAGCCGCTGGTGGTGTTATTGCGTTTGAAATAAAAGGCACGCTACATGATGGCGCTCAATTTATTGATAGTATGAAACTTTGTACACTTGCAGTAAGCCTCGGTGACGCAGAAACACTGATTCAGCATCCTGCATCTATGACTCACTCGCCTTATACGCCAGAGGAGCGAGCTGCCGCTGGAATAAGTGATGGGCTGATCAGACTCTCGGTTGGGCTTGAAGATGTTAACGACATTATTAGTGATTTAGACCAAGCTTTTACTAAAATTGGTTAGGTGTATTTAATTGTATACACTTTAAAATAAGCTGAAGGCCTTTATTAAAAGGCCTGTATTTTTAATGTGCCATGAGTGTAATTTTAAATTTACGATCTAAGTGATCACGCTAAATACTGATGTTAGCCTATCTATTAAACTTTTCTTCACTTTTGCATAGTATGGGGTCATTCGATATTCATTAGGTTTGAGTATCACACTGACACCGATTTAGGGCTCACACCCAAGAAGGTACTTATGGCTAAAGCAAGTAAATACACATCCAAAACACCAGACGAAAATGGTGTTATACACTGGAGTGATGAAGAAAATAAAATTTGGTCTGAGCTTGTAGCGCGCCAACTTGCATGCATTGAAGGCAAAGCCTGCAACGAGTACATGCAAGGGTTAAAAAAGATTAACCTGCCGCACGACCGTATTCCGCAGCTAAGCGAGCTAAACGAAGTGTTACTAGCCACTACCGGTTGGCAAGTTGCACCAGTACCTGCGCTTATCGACTTTGATGAGTTTTTTAGATTACTGGCAAACAAGCAGTTTCCGGTAGCTACATTTATTCGTAGCCGCGAAGAATTTGACTACCTACAAGAGCCTGATATTTTTCATGAAATATTTGGCCATTGCGCCATGCTAACTAATCCTGACTTTGCCGAGTTTACGCATAAGTACGGGCAATTAGGTTACGCAGCGCAGAAAAAGGACCGTGTATACCTTGCGCGTATATACTGGTTTACAGTCGAATTTGGTTTAATGCAAACCGAAGATGGCCTGCGTATTTACGGCGGCGGCATTTTATCAAGCCCAGGGGAGACTCAGTATGTATACTCAAATACGCCAGAAATTAGCCCAATGAACGTGCTTGATGTACTGCGTACGCCGTACCGTATTGATATTATGCAACCACAGTACTACACCATAAATTCGATTCATGATCTGTTTGATATATCGCAAATGGATATTATGACTTTGGTTGAGCGAGCTAAAGAGCTTGGTTTGCACGACCCAAAATTTCCACCAAAAGAAAAATTAGCCAGTTAAACATTAATGCTAAAAAAGCTAAAAGTAAGGATTTAGAATGTCTTCATTAAGTGCACAAAAATGCGAAGCCTGTCATGTAGATGCGCCAAAAGTATCTGACGAAGAGTTAGCACAATTAATTACTAAAATCCCAGATTGGGTACCAGAAGTACGTGACGGCATTATGCAGCTTGAGCGTGTTTATAAATTTAAAAACTTCAAACAGGCTATCGCGTTTACTAACAAAGTAGGCGACATGGCAGAAGACGAAGGCCATCACCCAGGTCTACTAACCGAGTGGGGCAAAGTAACCGTCACATGGTGGAGCCATTCAATTAAAGGCCTACACAAAAACGACTTTATTTGCGCAGCTAAAACAGACGACGTATTTAACGCGCTGTAAACTTTTTAAAGGTTTAACCTTCGCAACAAAAAGCCCGCTAAAGTTATTTAGCGGGTTTTTTTTATATACTGTTGTCACTGGCATTTATAGAAATTGAATGAACCTTTAGCTGCTTGTCTGAAAACTTACTTTTAAGCATGTCGATGGTTTTTTCTTGTTGCCTACAAGGCGGACAAGGGCCTACATCTTCATCTATTGAGGTGTAAAACAACGTATACTTTTGCTGGGTAAAATCGGGCAATGTTGTTAATAGCTGCTCTAAATTACTTTTAATTAAATCAGAATCAGGATGGCTTTGTTTATTTTTAAAAATGGATAAAATATTTGGTAAATATTTATCAGAGTAATGCATCAACTCGCCTTTGCTGTTAAATAAAAACATTTGCGGTGCGGTATTATTAATGGGCGATTTAACCATTTGGTAATGAGAGAAACTGTACTGCTCAGCGTATGTATTTCCACCATATATAAGTAGTGTAGCTAGTAGTAATTTATACATGCTTATCCTTAAGTTAAGTTATTCCACGAATTGTTAAGTGTTTTTTTAATCTCTATAGCAATAATACATATAACCGCTAACAAAATGACTAAATGCACTGTAAGTATCGTGTTTAGGTCAAAAACGGATTGTTGAAATAAAAAAGTTTGTAGTTTTTCATGTTGGGTGAAAAATAGCGCAATAATAACTATGTGGGTTATCACAAATGCAGTGAAAAATAGCTTTAAAAATAAATAGCATATTTGGTAGCTGCGAGCGCCCATAGCACGTCTTAATGCAAGCTCTGTAGATGATTTAGCAGTAAGCTGTTTAATACTGCTGTAGTTGTATAAAAACGCAGAGAGTAGAAGAATTGAGGAACACACAACGGTAATTATTAGTAATGCATTTCTAGGGGCTTGCTCATTTTTTACTAAAGATGAAAGGGGGGTAAGTGATAAATCGTTAAAGTTAACACTTAATGCTCTTACTGCCGTTTGGAGTTCACTTTCAACTTGTGTGATGGGCGCATGAGTTTTAATTATAATTGTTTCAAAACCTGTCAGGGCACTTATTACATTATATACAGTTGGCTGAACCGGTGTGTCGGGCCCTTCAT
>NZ_JACJDN010000135.1:0-7703 GCF_014163565.1 Pseudoalteromonas sp. SR45-5
TACCATTGTAATAGGCATCAAGCGTTGTGATTTTAGTTTGATTTGGTAAATCGGCAAAGTCACTTTCTATAAACTTAGTCCCGCGTAATTGCACATTTAAACGTGCAGCATTAGAGTTAAGCATTGTTTGCTTGTAGTAGTCCTTTATATCTGCAAGCGTTACTTTTTCAACTTCATCAATCAGCTTTTGCTTAGAATCAAAGGTAAAGTTTTCACGGTACCAATCGTTTATAAGTGGGCTCATTTCGTCACTTAAGTTTTTAGGCTGCTCTTTAAGTGATACAAGGGTAGAGTTTTTAAGCTGCTCAAAAGTCTCTTCGCTCATGTTATCAAGTTCAACTGCGTATTCTTTTTTAAACTTATCAAAACGAGCTTGTATTTCTTTTGGTCCTTTAACCGGTGTTTGGATATACAAACCAATTGCTGAGTAATCCTCGATTGGGCGAGCTAATGCACCTACTGCGTATGCAAGTTGCTCCTCAGTACGCATTTTATCAAACGCAACAGTTCTAAAGTGGCTTTGTAATACAGCTGCTTCTGCTTTTTGTTTGTAACCCGCAACAGGGTGAACGGTCATATCAACCACCGCTACATCGGCTACATCGATATCTTTTTGCAGTACCAGTGTTTCGCCCGGTTGTGGCAACCACGCTTTGCTTCGTGCAAATTCACTGCGCTTATGATTACTTGGTAATGTTGCACTTAACTCTTGTGCAATCGCGTCAATATCTTGCTGATCGTAGTTACCGTAACTAAATACACGTAAATCGTTTTGTGCAAACGTAGCTGTTTTTAATTGTGCTAAGTCGGCAACACTCAGTGAGTCAGCGGCTTTAATAAGCTCATCTGTATCAAAGCCACCTGTACGCGTTAGTTTTGAATACTCGCCAAATGCTTGTGCATACGGAAACTGCTTTTGTTGGTTTAGTAAATTACGCTTAAAGCGATCTACCGCTTGGTTAAATGCTTGTGCTGTTTCATCAGCTTTTAAGCCGGTTAAAGCTTGTTTAAGCAATACATCTTGCTTATCTGTAAAACCACTCATAGATAAAACAAGGCCATTACTCGGTGCTAAGCTTACACTCATACCGGCGATCGCTGCTTCGGTACTTAACTGACTTTGTTGAATATTATATAAATCGGCCCAAACAGAATAAAGGACTTCTGCTTTAATATCGTTCAAACCGGGTTGAGTATTTATATAAACTTCAACAAGCCCTTTTGGCTGCTCTGCAAATTTTTGACTTGCTTGGCGCCATACTTTTACACCACTTTTATCGTAAGCAAGTTCTGGGTGTTTTTGCTCTTTAAATGCTTGCGTTTTTATTGCAAAATTTTCAGGCAATAAATTGTTTACTGTTGGTAGTGCTAACTTAAATTCGCTTGGTTTTTTCCAGCTGGCAATTTCATCATCGCTAATGTCACTGATGCGGTATTTACCGTCGTAAAAGTGTAGTTGTGAGTCTGTCTCTTCTTGCTGCGATACATACCAAATACGAAGGGTGTCGGCATTTAACTGCTCAAGTACATTGTTTACAGCGTCAGCGTCAAACTTTGCATAATAATAAGGTGCATTAATAGCGTGATTTAACGGATAGTCTTGCATACTTTGTGTAAGTGAGCTTACATAATTAAATTCATCACCTTTTTCTAAAAACTTAAATTGGTTATTAAGGGAAGTACGAATTTCGTTGAAGTACTTGCTATCAACGCCTTCTTTTTTAATTAAATCGATGTACTGCATAATAGTCGCAACTATTTCGTCACGATTTTTCATGCCTTCATCTGTAAGCTCTACATTTACATTTAACGAACCATAGTTGCCATATTGATTTGGTGCAGCTGAAGCTGAAAGCTGAGACACCCATCCTTTATCACGAAGAAGTTGCGCTGGGCTGCCCGGCATTTCATTACTTAGTAAATACGCTACAAATCGGTTTGGTTTAAGTGCAAATTCGCTATTATTATTAGCAATGGTGAAATCAAGTTGCAGCTGTTTTACATCTTCATTTGGTGCATAAAACACGCGTTTTCCGCCAGCGTTATCAAAATCAAGTTTTGCAGTCACTGTTGGTTTTTCGATATTTTTATTTTTTATGTCAGCAAAGTATTTTTGCGCTTTTTGCTCCATTTCAGCAATAGGTAAATTAGAAATAAGCGCAACTTTCATAATATTTGAAGAGTAGTATTTATTATAAAAATCAACCGTTTCTTTATGAAGTGAACTGTTTTCTTTATCGCCAAGGGTTTCTAGGTTACCAATTAAAAAGCGATTAGCCGGGTGATCACCCATCATTTTACGCGCGAGTTTAAATTGTCCAAAAAAGTCCATTTCGCGGCGCATTGACCACTCTGCGTTTACTGCATTTTTTTCTTTGTCTGTGTATTCTGGGTATAACTTAGGCGCTTTGAAAAAGTCAGCAAAACGGTCTAGCCCTTCATCAAACGCGTCGTTATTAATTTTAAACATGTAATTAGTAATATCGAGCCACGTGTAAGCATTGTGCGCGCCACCATTTTTGGTCATAAAATCAGAATACCCTTTTGTGTCTGGGTAGCGATCTGTGCCTAAAAACAGCATGTGCTCTAAATAATGCGCCATACCTTGTTGCGACATTGGGTCATGCAGTAAGCCAACACCAACGCTTAGTGCCGCTGCAGATTTTTCAGCACCTGGATCTGACACTAAAATTACTTCAATGTCGTTTGCCAGCTTAAGTGTTTTATATTCGCGGTTATCGTTAGGGCTTACAACTAACGTATCTGATAGTAAATAGGCCTGAGGCGCCACTGAAACCGAAGCCGTATTTGAACAACCACTTAAAACTGCAAGTGCGATTGCACTAAAACCAATAATCTTTTTCATTTTTGTTTTCCATTAAAAAGTATTGCGCAAAATAGCGTGCGCCAATTCAAAGCAATATAGTTAAGCTAAACTAACATTTTCAATTAATAACTTTCTACAAAATAACGCTATTTTGTGTAACACATTGTGAAAAATGTCTTCATAATTGGATATTAGTTGGGAGTCTGCCAACCTTGTGAGACTAAAAATCATTCAATATCAAAAAATACGCAAATTCTAAATAATAATAAGGAAAAACAATGGAAAAAATCATCATACTTGCCATGTTTGCACAAGTTACGCTTTCACTGGTTGTCATGCTCATTATGGGTAAAAGGCGCTTTGCCGCAGCTAAAAATAAACAACTAGATTTAAGTGATTTTAAAACAATGCAGTTAGATAAGGCTGGCGACACTATTAGGGTGGCAGATAGAAACTTTTCGAATCAGTTTGAAATACCAGTGCTTTTTTACGCGGGGTGTTTACTTGCACTGCAACTAAATAGCGCCAGTACACTTGTGGCAATACTGGCCTGTTTATTTGTAGCAACACGTATTGTGCATAGCGTTATTCATTTAGGTGAAAACAACGTACGCGCACGTTTTAAAGTGTTTTTACTGGGTTGTGTTTGTGTGTTTTCAATTTGGCTAGCAATGGTTTGGCGAGTACTATTTTAAATAGCAAAGTTTAATAATAGTAATGTGGACGGCTGGTTTAGGCCATCCACATTAACGTTAATTTTAATTATTTAGCACGTTTTAAACGAGGTACCGCAAGTAAAAAAGCACCTAAAAGCCAAATTAACCCGCCGCCAGAACTGCTGCTAGAATCTGTTGATGTGTCAGAATCAATTAACGTATTTTCAGTAACAGTAAGGCCTGCTGCTGAATTAGGATCATCATCCATTACCGCCACATTTTGAATAGTCACTAAGTTAGCACTACTAATTGTTACATCAGTACTTGCACATTGCTCAGCAGTAATATCAACCACGGGTGTTTCACCACAGTGTACTAACGCTGCAATTTTATCTAACGTTGATTGGCTTGCTGCAGTAATTTGTCCAAACACTGTAAAGCCACCGTTTTGGGTATCAAGTGCTGCACTATTGTCTGTAATATTAAAAAACCACTGACTTGTTGCGCTATTAGCATCACCCGATAATTTAGCCATCGCAATGGTGCCCTTAACATTAGAAAAAACGGGCTCATTTTCTACAGCAGGCTTTGTAGTAATCGCATCTAGCGAATCAGAAAATGTAAATCCACCACCTTGAATAACAAAGTTACTAACAGAGCGGTGAATTACTGTTTCGTTATATGAATCATCTTGAACGTAACTTAAAAAATTTGCGACTGTTTTGGGGGTTTTTTGATCAAACAAGTTAATCTCTATGACACCTTGGCTCGTGTTCATTTCAACTATAGTAGCGGTGCTTGTAAAACTTGCTGCAGCAAGTGCTGAGCCAAGTAAAAGTTTTTTCATGTTTTATTCCTGTTGTTATATTTTTTAAATAATTAGTTAATGCGTTAACACATTAATGCCATCGGCGACTAAAATCGATTCTAAAGTGTGAGTTGATACAATTAAGACCGTGTTGATAACAAATTAATTACATATGCCATTATTTATATTCTTTTTTGCTATATAAATCTAACTATTTAAAATTAAATCATCTTAAAAGTGTGGTCACTTATTTGTTACCTTAAAAAAACACAAACAACAGGAATTAACAATGCCACACACTAAACAAACAATTTGCGACTTTGGTTTACACAAAGGTGAACCATACACAAAACTACCGGCGAGCTTTTTAACGTGGATGGTAGGTATAAACCATACTAAGCGGGAATATGCGGATGCAGAGTTAAAGCGTCGCGAAAGTGCCGCCATAAATCGATTAACTGTACCTTCTAAATAAAATGTCAATAAGTACGTTTTTTTAGCATAAAACTAGTTTAAACTACCCGCTTGATAAATTAAGTAGACCTTAATCCATAGGTATTTTATGCGTATAATTATTTTATTTTCGATTGTTTTTAGTGTACTTGGATGTACATCTCCTGCTCCTGAATCAACCTCTAACAGTACTCCTACTGAATATTTAACTGTTCTTCATACTAATGATAATCACGGACGTTTTTGGCAAAACGAAAAAGGCGAATACGGTATGGCCGCTCGCAAAACGTTAATTGACTCTTTACGTAATGACGCCCAAAAGCAAGGTCATGCCGTTTTACTTCTCTCTGGTGGTGACATTAATACCGGTATTCCTGAGTCAGATTTACAAAAAGCAGAACCTGACTTTAAAGGTATGTCGCTGATTGGTTATGATGCAATGGCATTAGGTAATCACGAATTCGATAATCCTATTGATGTTTTGAAGCAACAGCAAAAATGGGTGAACTTTCCTTTTCTATCAGCCAATATATTTGAAAAAGAATCAGGCGAACATGCGTTTGATAGCTATAAAATATTCAAAAAAAATGGCTTAACTATTGCTGTTATTGGATTAACAACAACAGATACAGCTAAAATTGGTAATCCTCAGTATATTGGCCACTTAGAGTTTAAAGACCCTGTTGACGTTACTGCAGAACTAGCTAAAGAAATAAAAGCTAAGTACAACCCTGACATTACCATTGCGCTGACTCATATGGGTCATTATGTTGATGCTAGCTTTGGCATTAATGCACCAGGTGACGTAACACTTGCTCGCTCACTTCCTGCAAACACACTTGATATGATCATTGGCGGTCACTCACAAGAACCTGTGTGTATGAGTGATACAAATGTAAATGACGATAACTTTAAACCTGGCCTTGCCTGTAAGCCAGACCAGCAAAACGGTACTTACATTATGCAAGCCCATGAATGGGGTAAGTATGTTGGTAAAGCTGAGTTTAAGCTTGAAAACGGAAAATTAACGTTACTAGACTACAAACTCATGCCTGTTAATTTGTATGTAGATAAAGTTCAAGCTGATGGCTCTACTAAAGCAGTATTAGCAAACGAGTACATTAAACCAGACCCTAAACTTGAATCTTATTTAGCGGTATACCAAGCTAAAGGCGCTAAACAAATTGAAGGTACCATTGGTGAAGTAGATGCTCGCTTAGAAGGTGACAGAAACAAAGTTCGTTACCAACAAACAAACCTTGCACGTGTAATTATTCAAGCTCAAATGGATGTAGTAAATGCAGACTTTGGATTAATAAGTGGCGGTGGTATTCGCAGCTCAATAGAGGCTGGTAAAGTAAGCTATAAAGATATTTTAAAAGTACATCCTTTTAAAAACCGCATTACTTATATGGATTGGCAAGGCAGTGATTTATGGGATTACTTAAATACAGTAACGAGCTTCCCACCGGATGCTGGTGCTTATTTGCAATACCATAAAATATCGTTTGAGCGTAAAAATAATCAGTTGGTTAATGTTTTGATCAATGGCGAACCGCTTAATAAAAATAAAACATACAGAATGAGTCTAAATAGCTATAACGCATCAGGCGGTGATGGTTATCCTGCACTTACAAATAAAAAAGGCTTTGTAAGTACAGACGAAACAGATGCTAAAGCACTTCAAGACTTTATTTCAAAAAATAGCCCTCTCAAAGCGGCTGAATTTACCCCTAAATAACCTCTAAGAATAAGAGGAAAGTAATCTAGTTACTTTCCTCTTATTTCAATATTACCTTTTTTAATATTTGCCAGCCCATAACTATGCAAACGAGAACGAGAGCCTTCTCCATAGGCTTTAGGTGGGTAATATAACTCTTTTTCTTCAGGACACTCGCTAAGTACTTCATCTAATGCCGCACGTATCTCACTCAAGGTTTTTTCTAGGCTATTATTAAAATTAGGCCTTTTTCTAACCGTATGACCAAGCTCTACCAACCTATAAAAATACTTGTTAGCGAGCTCTAGAAGCTCCTCTGGTACATCTTTATTATGACTAAGCGCTACATCATCGTTATTTGTACAATACTCTACAAGTGCTAAATAAAAGCATAATGGCTTATTGGCTAAACCCACTTTTTGCTCTGCACTACAACTACTTGATAGTGTTTTATCGTTAAGGTCAACTATAAGCATCAGCGGCGTAGGCTCTGTAATTGACTGATGCTGCGCATTATTAAACTGCTTATTACTTTGTTTAATAAACGCAAATTTTACCCAAAAACTAATCAACACACTTAATACTAAAAATATAAAATAGTAAATAAAATGGCTTAATGTAAAGTGGGTTTGCTGAACGTTAAATACAACTAATACAGGTCCGTTATTAGTGCTCAAACTACGTGTTATTTGGTGTAAGTTTACAGGTACTAGCATTTCGCCTTTTGGTGCAATAGCAACAACTTTAAGATCGTTCGAATTAATGTAGCTATTTAAGGTTTTAATGTAGCTATTAACCGCATCTTTATTCCCCGAATGCTTTAGCAGCTCATTTGATAAATCAAGTAATGGTAAGTCGAGTGCTATTTGCCTTTCTATCTGCGTTATTTTTTGTTTAGTTACTTGCTGGCTTTTTTGAATTACAGAAATATAAAACACAGAAGATAAAGTTAAAAATAAGCATAGTAAAACAAGTAGTTGTTTATATTTACTCATCACTAACTTCCTCTTTTAAGTTTACTGAGCTAGTACCGCAACTCCAAAACGATTGTGCATTTTGATAATAATGCAAACTTTGATCTTTAGACATATCAAGCAAATTTGCCTGTACTGCACATAATAAATCAGTATTATTTTGCTGCATTTTTAAATACCATCTTGTTCCAGTAATATTATTACTCAAAGGCGTAATATAGTTTTTTGAAAAACGTTTTTCGTCACTCTCTTTCCAAAACGAAGC
>NZ_JACJDN010000136.1:0-7692 GCF_014163565.1 Pseudoalteromonas sp. SR45-5
CCAACAAGTTGTGCGTCTACAAAATAAACATAATGGCGAGCGTTAGTTGTAGGCGTTGGGCTTGCTCACGCGAGAAGCGAAGCTTCTGTATTTAAATCACCAAGTAGCAAAGCTATGTCTGATCTATGTAGTTTTTTCATCCCTTCTAAATGATTTACATGGCATTATAAATCCTACTTAAATTAACTCCTTTATTTTCAATTACTTGTTGTCGGCACGCATCGTGCTTTTTTGATTGTGTATTTTAAATATACCTTTTAAGAAAATAAGGAGATCTCAATGAGTACATTACAAACAAGCACACGTTTACAAGGCAAAAAAATCGCAATTTTAGCCACTGATGGGTTTGAGCAAAGTGAGCTTTTATCTCCACGCAGCGCATTACTTGATGCTGGTGCAAACATCGAAATAGTATCAATTAAAGAAGGCCAAATTACTGGCTGGGATGAAGACAAGTGGGGCGATAAAGTAACAGTAGATAAACTAGTTACAAACGCGGATCCTGCTGATTACGACGCGCTTATGCTTCCTGGTGGTTTATTTAATCCAGACAGTTTACGCCAAGATAAAGATGCTAAAGCATTTATTGATGGCTTTTTTGGCGCAGAAAAAAACAAACCCGTTGCTGCTATTTGCCACGCACCGTGGTTATTAGCTGAAATTAATAAATTGCGCGACCGTACCATTACTTCTTTTCCTAGTATTAAAAGCGATTTAATTAATGCAGGTGCTAATTGGGTTGACCAAGAAGTATGTGTAGACCAAGGTTTGGTAACAAGCCGAAGCCCAGCTGATTTAGAAGCATTTAATGCTAAATTTATTGAAGAGATTTTAGAGGGTAAACACCAAGCTCACTAATTTGCTTTTAAAAAACAAAAAAGGGCATTTAATTGCCCTTTTTTAATGCGTAAATTACACTTTTTATAATGCGGTTGCGGCTTTCATTTCACTAACAAATGCTTTTAACTGTGTTGTCATTGCGTCTAAATCGTTAAGGTTAGCTTCAATAATTTTAACTACAGCAGAGCCTGAAATAGCACCTGCTGCGCCTGCATTAAGTGCCGCTTTTACATCATCTGGCGTTGAAATACCAAATCCTAAAAGAGCAGGAGCTGCATGGTATTCTTTTAATTTAGTAACAATATTACCCGCTGGCATTTGTGCTTTTGTATCGGTACCGGTAACACCAGCGCGCGATAGTAAATACGTATAACCACGACCGTAAGAGGCGCATTGGCGAAGAGTGTCGTCATCTGCATTAGGTGTGGCAATAAAAATTGGGTCTACACCGTTATCCATTGCTGACTTTCTAAATATTTTAGATTCATGCAGAGGCACGTCAGCCACTAAAATAGAGTCTACACCTACCGCTTTTGCATCTTTATAAAATGCTTCTATGCCGCGCTTAAAAACTAGGTTTGAGTAAAGCAATAATCCAATTGGAATATCGGCGTTATACTCGCGTATCTCTTTAATAACATCAAAGCAATCTTGCGTGTTAATGTGCACATCAAGTGCGCGAATATTAGCTTTTTGAATTACAGGGCCATCCGCAATCGGATCAGAAAACGGAATACCAAGCTCAAGTGCATCAGCGCCGCCGTCAATTAGGCTTTTTATAATCGCAACACTTTGCTCTTTACCTGGGTCGCCAATTGTTACAAATGGTACAAACGCACCTTGTTTTTTCTCGTTAAGCGCTGCAAACATTTTGCCGTAACGATCCGTTTTTACTTGGCTCATAGCTGACCTCTTTCAGATAGTACATTGTGAACGTGTGCTAAATCTTTATCGCCACGACCACTTAAATTAATAACTAAAACGCTTTCCTCGGTTTGCTCTTCTGCATACTTAAGTGCATAAGCAAGCGCATGGCTTGATTCAAGCGCCGGAATGATCCCTTCGTTTTTAGCAAGTGATTGAAACGCATCAAGCGCTTCTGTATCTGTGATACCCACGTATTGCGCTCGACCGGTTTCGTGTAAAAATGCGTGCTGAGGACCAACCGCAGGGTAATCAAGACCCGCTGATACAGAGTAAGACTCTTCAATTTGGCCATCGTCGTTTTGCATAATGTACGTGTAAGTACCGTGTAATATACCTTTAGTGCCTTTACAAATTGTTGCACCGTGCTCATTTGTATCAAGCCCTTTCCCAGCAGGCTCAACACCAATTAATTTAACGCCTGGCTCGTCAATAAAGTCGGTGAACATACCAATTGCGTTTGAACCACCACCAACACAGGCAATTACAGCGTCAGGTAAACGACCTTCGGCTTTAAGTACTTGTTGTTTAGCTTCTTCACCAATAACTTTTTGATACTCACGTACAATTGTTGGGAATGGGTGAGGACCAGCAGCTGTGCCTAGTAGGTAGTGCGCGTCTTGATAATTAGCTGACCAGTCACGCAGGGCTTCATTTACTGCATCTTTTAATGTGCCAGAACCCGCTGTTACCGGAATAACCTCTGCGCCCATCAACTTCATTCTAAATACGTTTGGTTGCTGACGTTCAACGTCTTTTGCGCCCATATAAATTCGACATTTTAGACCCAGTAATGCACATGCAAGCGCGGTTGCAACGCCGTGTTGGCCTGCGCCTGTTTCAGCAATTACTTGTTTTTTACCCATGCGCTTAGTAAGTAACGCTTGGCCAAGTACTTGGTTGGTTTTATGTGCGCCGCCGTGTAATAAGTCTTCACGCTTTAGATACAGTTTTACTTTTGGGTTTTTAACTAAATTGCGCGTTAAAGTAAGTGGGGTAGGACGACCCGCATACTCGTTTAATAATTTACTTAGCTCAGCCTGAAACTCAGGATCTTTTTGTGCTTTGTTAAATTCGTTTTCTAACTGCTTAAGCGCAGGGACAAGTAACTCGGGTACAAACATACCGCCAAACTCGCCAAAATAAGCTGGATTTTGCATTTTAACCTCAATAATTTCTGATGCTTGTAAAAGCATTATGTAATTTGTTAGGGCACTTTTTACCCGCAGATTCTTCAACGCCTGAGTTTAAATCAAGGCCTAAGGCACCTTTAAAAAGCGCATCTTTAATATTGTCTGGATTTAAGCCTCCAGCGAGCATAAACGGAGTGGTTGCATCATGAAGCACCGACCAATCAAATGCTTTACCTGTACCGCCAGCTTGTGTATCGCTGTGTGTATCGTAAAGGTGTCGGTCAACGCCATTTACAGGCGTTGGCAATGCATCTTTTATTGCTTGGGCTTTCCAAATCTCGCAGCCGGTAGGTAACTGTGTACGCAACTGAGCGATGTAATCGTCACTTTCTTGACCATGTAATTGAACTGCCGCCAATTTTAGCACACTTGCGTATTGAGCAACTTGATCAATTGGGGCATCTACAAACACACCCACAAAATTAAGCGGGGCACTTTGGCTAAGCTCTTTTGCGCAATCTAAATCAACATAGCGTGGCGATTTAGGATGAAAAATCAAACCCCCGTAAATAGCACCGTTTTGATATGCCGCTTGTGCATCTTTGGTACGTGTTAAACCACATACTTTATTGTCACCTAAAATAACACGGCGACATGCTTGCTCTAAATCACGCTCGCCCATAAGTGAGCTGCCAATTAAAAAACCATCGCATAATGGAGCTAAACGTTTTACGTCTTGATGGGTGTAAATACCCGACTCCGAAATAACCACTTTATCAGCCGGAATAAGTTTGCGTAGCTTTTCGGTAGTGGCTAAATCGGTGCTTAAATCGCGTAAATCACGGTTATTAATACCAATAATTTGTGCATCAAGCGCAAGTGCACGGTGTACTTCTTCTTCATTACTTACTTCGGTTAATACCGACATATTCAGAGAATCGGCAACTGCGTGCAGTGCTTTATAGCTTTCGTCATCGAGTACTGAAAGCATCAGTAATATAGCGTCACCGCCATAAATACGCGCCATATACACTTGGTACTCATCTATAAAAAAGTCTTTACAGATAAGCGGTTGTTCTACTTGGCTGCGCACAAATTCAAGATAGTCAAAACTGCCTTGAAAATATTTAGCATCAGTTAACACGCTCATGCAGGTGGCGTATTTTTTATAAACCGATGTGATTTCGGTTAAATCAAATGGCTCTCTAATTAGCCCTTTTGAAGGCGATGCTTTTTTACACTCTAAAATAAACTGTGTGCCTGGGGCGGCTAATGCTTTGTAAAAACTACGGCTTGTAGGCACTGCAAGGTGTTTAAAGCTTTCAAGCGGGCGTGCGGCTTTACGCTCAATTAGTTCTAATTTTTTATCAGCAACAATTTTGTCTAATACATTAGCCATTACTTACCTCAATAATTGCATTTAGTGTGTTCATGGCTTGCCCTGAACTTAATAATGTTTGTACTTGCTTTGCCCCTTCTTTTAACGTTTCTGCTTTACCTGTTAGGTATAAAAGGGCAGCTACGTTAACCACAATGGCAGCATTATGTGCATCTGTGCCTTTGCCTTGTAAGATGGCAAGGCTAGCATTTGCGTTGTATTGTGGGCCTTCACCAGCGAGTTGTTCAAGTGAATAGTTTGCAAGGTCAAAGTCGCTTGGGTTTAGTGTGTACTGTGTAAGCTCGCCATTATTCAGCTCAACTACCGTTGTTGGACCGTGTAGAGCTATTTCGTCAGTGCCCGAGCCGTGAACAATCATAGCGCGCTTTGTGCCAAGGGTTTTAAGTGTTTGTGCCATTGGCATACATAACGCTTCGTTGTACACACCTAACAATTGCACATCAGGTACTGCTGGGTTAGCAAGCGGGCCTAAAATATTAAAAATAGTGCGTGTTTTAAGCGCTGTACGCACGCCCATCGCATGGCGTACGCCACTGTGATAGTGCGGTGCAAACAAAAAGGTAAAATTGGTTTGCTCAAGGCATTTTGCTGCCTGCTCTGGGCTCATATCTATATTAATTCCCAGCGCTTTTAGTAAGTCGGCAGAGCCTGAATTACTCGATACACTGCGATTACCATGTTTTACCATGTTAATACCGGCAGCAGCGGCAACTATGGCTGCTGTTGTGCTTATATTAATTGTGTTTGAGCCATCACCGCCAGTGCCACAGCTATCAGCAAGTTGTGTACTGCTGGTAGTAAAAGCAACAGCGTTTTCGCGCATTGAGGCTGCAGCACCTGCTATTTCATCGCTTACTTCGCCTTTAATTTTAAGGCTTATTAGTAGGGCGGTTAGCTCAATCTCGCTCATGTTACCTTGCATTATTTCATCAAACAGTGCTTTGGCGTCTGCGTAGCTTAATGATTGCCCTGTAATTAGTTGTTCAATCGCGTGTTGAACATTTATGGGTTGTTCTGGTTGTGTACTCATAATGTCCTCTTTTATTTGGCGCGTGTTAAGTAAGCGACACTTTGCTGAAGTAGCATTGCGCCGTTTGGCGTCAGTATTGATTCTGGATGAAACTGATAACCCAATGCATTGTCATCATGATGATAAATAGCCATTGGGATATCTTCGTACTGGGCAATAACCTTTATATTACCAGGCACTTTTGTTGCCATTAATGAATGGTAACGTGCTACAGGCATTGTATTGCCCATACCATCAAATACAGGATGTTCGCCTAAATTAATAATTGAAGACTTACCATGTACGGTTTCACCCGCGTGACCGATTACTCCGCCATAGCTTTGTGTTAACGCTTGTTGGCCTAAACAAATGCCTAGCATTGGGAAGTGGCCTTTAGAGAGCTCAATAAGCTCCATTAAACAGCCTGCATCGCTTGGTGTGCCAGGGCCAGGCGAAAGTACTAAGAGTACTTGGCCTTGCTCTTGGCGCATTTTATTAAAAATAACCTCAGCGCTAATGTTGTTTCTGTAAACAACAAGTTCGCAGCCAAGCATCGTAAGCTCATCAACTAAGTTATATGTAAATGAGTCAAAGTTATCTAAAAAATAGATTTTAATAGGATTCGCTTTACTCATTTTATACCGCCTTATACGTAGATTTTATGGCGGTGATAACCGCTTGTGCTTTAGCGCGAGTTTCGTTTGCTTCTGAAATAGGATCTGAGTCAAACACTACACCTGCACCTGCTTGCACGTAGGCTATGTTATTTTTAACAAAAGCAGAGCGAATAACAATACAACTATCCATTGCGCCATCACCGGTTAAGTAACCTACAGCGCCGCCATAACTGCCACGGCGCTTACCTTCTGTTTGACGTACAAGCTCAGCAGCACGTACTTTTGGTGCACCAACAAGGGTGCCCATGTTCATACACGCTTGGTAAGCATGCAGTGCATCAAGTTCTGGTTTTAGTGTGCCAACAACGCGTGAAACTAAATGCATTACCTGTGAATAGCGGTCTACTTTTAATAACTCTTTGGCAAAACGAGTACCTGCAACACTAATGCGGGCTACGTCGTTACGGGCTAAATCGACAAGCATTAAATGCTCGGCGCGCTCTTTTTGATCGTTTCTTAGTTCCAGCTCAATGCGGCTGTCTAAGTCGGGGTTTATTTGCCCGTTAGCAAATTTGCCGCGCGCTCGAGTACCAGCAATTGGGTAAACTTCTACTTGCTGATTACTTACGTCGTACTTAAGGGCCGACTCAGGAGACGCGCCAAATAATGCAAAGTCTTCATCGCGCATATAAAACATGTAAGGGCTTGGGTTTTGCTTTTTAAGCTGGCTATACGCATGTAAAGAATCAGGGCAAGGTAGTGAAAATGTACGCGACGGCACTACCTGAAAAATATCACCATCAACAATATTCTTTTTAAGCTTAACAACTTGCTCGCAATACGTTTCGTCGCTTATATCAACGCTTACTTCACATTTGCCACTTTGCATATCCGCACTAAATTCTGCAGCGTTATCGCAAAGCGTATTTAAGCGCTCAAGCTCTTTACCTACTTCAAAACAGTTAGCGTGTACGTCTGGGCCGTTAAATACATTACCAATGAGTTCGGTTGTTTGCTTTTGATGATCAATAACAACTAACGTTTCAGCTAAATAAAATACGTAATCTGGGCAGGTGTTTTCGCCATCAGGTACATCACTTAATTGCTCAAAGTTTGCCACCATGTCGTAGGCAAACACACCGCCTAAAAATACCGAAAACGGATTTTCGGTAGTGCTTTGAATACTGTTAATACAGGTACGAAGAGCGCTGAAAGCGTTATCGGCAACAAGCTTACTTGCTTCGTCTATATCGCTGCTGGTGTCTTGGTAGTTAAGTGTAAGCGTTGTGTCGTTTAATTGTGAATCACAGCTCTTAACATTTGCTTGTAAGTAGCTTAATAATTGCTTGCCGTTATTAGATTGTGCGCTAACAGTTACCGTTTTACCCTTACATACAATGCGCAGGGCGCTATCAACTAAAATTAAGCTTTTTACACTGTCTTTAGAATCAATCTCAGCCGATTCAAGCAGTAGTGAGTTAGGCTTATCAAGTGCCGCGTATAATGCAAGAGGGCTACTAATATAGTCGCGTACTTGCGTAATGCTTGTTACTTCGCCTGGTGTGGTAGTTATATGACTAAAAATCAAACCTCATTCCCTCAAAAAATTAAACCCCGCAGTGCTTTTGCAATGCGGGGTTTGAATAACGATATCTAAATTACAAACAGATCATTACCGTCCCGCTATATCAGGCGCCACCACCAACGATGTGTAAGAGTAAGAACGTTATTCATGTTTTTCTGCCTCAAAATTTATTAAATATTTTTAAC
>NZ_JACJDN010000137.1:0-7689 GCF_014163565.1 Pseudoalteromonas sp. SR45-5
GGCCATTTTTATTTAGTAGAATAAATGTAACTTGTTGAGAATACTCGATAACTGCTATTTATAACTTTTTAATCAACATAAACATTTGGTTGATCATTGGCTCAGCAAATTGCTCTACATTAGGACGATTAAAATAACCGCGTAAACCTGTAAATTGCACCTGAAAAAAGCGCGCATATTCAACAGCTGTCAACGTGTTACTTAACTCACCTTTGTTTATTGCTTGGTTAAATAATTGCGTTAAATAAGCTTCAAATTGAGCCGTTAAATCTAAGCTTAGCTCATACAGGTTTGAATCTTTTTCTGCAAACTCGCTGTTTGCTTTAACTAGCATACAAATAGCGCTTGGACTGCAATCTTTTGTTTTAATTACCACGTCTTCAACAAACGCACGTAATCCACCAAGTACTGTATCGGCACTTGATAAAAACCCTTCTATTTGGGTTTTCATTTGTACGGTGTAATCTTTCAGCGATTCGCAATATAGACCTTCTTTAGAGCCAAACGCAGAGTAAATACTACCCGGGCGCATATTAACTGCTTCTTGTAAGTCACGCGTTGAGGTTGCATGAAAACCTTTTTGCCAAAATAGCTGACTAGCAACGCGAACTACATTCTCGCGTTCAAATTTAACCTTATTAGCCATATCATTCTCAATCAATTTGAACATTTGCTCAATTTTAACTTGAACAGTCGCTCAAAATCAAATACTATGTGTCTCGAAGTTACTTAAAACTATTAATTATTAGGAGCTAACCATGGCCGAATTTACTTTATACACTCAAGAAAACGCACCAGAAGAAGCAAAACCGTTACTAGCTGATTCAGTAGCAGCATTTGGTATGCTTCCTAACTTACATGCAGTAATGGCTGAAGCACCAACATTACTTAAAGGTTACCAAGTACTGCATGAGTTGTTTCAAAAAACATCATTCAACGCAGAAGAGCTAACAGTAGTATGGCAATCAATTAACGTAGAGCACGACTGTCATTACTGTGTTCCTGCTCACAGTGGCATTGCAGCGGCAATGAAGGTTGATCAAGGTATTGTTGACGCACTTGTTAACAAAACACCACTTGAAAACCCTAAGCTAGAAACTCTTCGTGAAACTACACTTGCAATGACACGTGAACGTGGCGTGATCAGCGATGAGCAAATCGAAAAATTTTTTGCCGCAGGTTACGCTAAGCAGCAACTACTTGAAATTATTGTAGGCTTGTCTCAAAAAGTAATGAGCAACTACACTAATCACCTTGCTGATACACCAGTAGACGCTGCATTTAAAAAATACGTAAAATAAATACGGTTTTATAAATGACAAAAGGCAGCCTAGGCTGCCTTTTTTGTGTTTATAAATCACAGCTATTTAAATTTAACCGTTTTTGTACTGCGTGTATAAATACGTTGTTCGGGCTTTGTCCACTCACCCTTTTTTAAATAAGAGGTCGATACAATAAATTTATCGTCTTTTAGTTCACTCATCGATTTAACCTTTGTAATACCATCTTGGCTACCAGTTACATCTTCATAAGCTACAAATTGAGTGGGGCTGAGGACTTTCATAGTGCCTTTTGTATAAAATCCTGCGGTTGTGAAATAGTAAAATACCAAAGACTCTTTTTTACTATCGTAAAAAATCATCGACTCGCCGCCATACTCACCTTCATTAATAGAGTGCTTGGTATGTATCGCTTTACCGTTTAAAGCACGCTCCCAACGGCCAACATCTTGTATTTTTTTAGCACCTTCAGGTACTTTAAAGTCAGCCTGCCAAGTTCCTAAATAGGGCTTAAATACGGCAAGTTCTTTATCAAGGTTGGTGAATGTATCGGATGCATAGCTATTAAATGTTAATAAGCATAAGGCTAAGAATATCGCTTTAAAATATGTCATAATTTGGCTCTTGTTTTTGTAATACCAATGCCAAGTATAGGCGATAATTAATTGATAAAGAAAATATTAATCACATTCTCATTACTTTATTTAGCCGCCATTTGGCAGGCTTACCTACTGCAATACTTACCTGTTTATATACCTATATATGTACCTGGTTATATAAGTGTATTAAGTGCTATCACTTTTTTAATGTACGCGTGGGATAAGCGACAAGCTAAGCGCTCTTCACATAAAAAAGTAAACCGCACGCCAGAGCGCACACTGCAACTACTTGCATTATTTGGAGGATGGCCGGGGGCATTACTTGCTCAACAATTACTTCGCCATAAATCGCAAAAGCGGCGTTTTATAGTGGTGTTGTGGTTATATATTTTAATAAATGTTGGTAGTTATTTCGCAGTAGGATATTTGTGGCTTTATGAAGGGTTTAATATGCCTTAGGCCAGTTATTAAATTAATCAGACTAAGGCATATACTAAAACGTACTGAGAAGTTTACTGAGCCGACTGGCTTGCTTCCATTGTATCGAGTTCAACAGTTAGGATTGTTTTTTTATCAACTGAAACCCATTTTCTGTAAGTAAGGTATCCTGCTTTGCTTACTTCAATATCGTATTTACCTTCTTTAAGCTCTATACCAGCTTTGTAAACAGGGTTGATATTCATAATACGAACGCGAGCATCAGCTGGGTTAGTAATAACTGTTAATGAAATTGGTGCGGCTACTTCTTTAATCTCTGCAATAGGTTCTACAACTACTTGCTCAGTTTCTTGAGCAGGAGGAGGTGTAGAACAACCGCTTAATAACAGTAAACCCAAAAGTGCGCTTAATTTTTTCATAGGTACTCCGTAAAATTATTTTAAATAATAAATGTTATATGTCACGAAATATCATGGAGGAGTATTAATAAGTTGGGGTACCTAACTCGTCTTCCTTGACTTTCGTTTGTTTAAAAAACAAATTGGCGTACAGTTTAATATGTATCCAGCTCAGGTTCAATTATTGTTATTAATTTATAAAGTTTTAAATAAATTTAACGCTATGCTTATGCTGCTCATTTAAAGTAATAAAGTGGCTTCATCGTTATTATCGCGCTCAAAGCTTAAATTAAACTGGCCTTGACGAGTGATAGTAAAAATAGCGCGTTGCCAATCCTCAACTTCGTTTTTAATAGCATGGTCAAATAATGTTTTAAATAACTCAGTTATATTTTCAGATACAGCAATTGCATGCTGTATTTCGTTATCTGCTTTAATAAAGTGGGCTTTGCAGGTAATCACAGCATTATTTTCGCAATCTAAAATAAGCTGAGCTTTAAGCCACGGATTATCTATTTGTTGATAAAGGTACTGACCTAGGTGTTGCGGGATGTTTTTAATGTCGGGTTGCATCTGCTTTCCTTAGCGTGTTATTGATTAGTCTTCAAAACCAATTGTTATCCAAGTATCAACTGTTGCCCACAGATCTATGTTCATAGTTGGTAGTTCATCAGCCCACCAAATTAAGGATTCTTCAAGGCCTTTAATACGATTAAAACAGATGTAACCTCCAGCGCCATTAGTAAAAATGCTTTTGAACTTGTTTAAGTCTATATCCACATCGTGCTCTTCTAATACTTCCCAGTCATACTCATCCAATAATTCTTGCTCATCAATTGGTAAAAGCCCCATTGAGTTTGAGACTAGGTAATTAAAGCCATTAAAGTGTGTGTAAAAATCTTTTAAATCATTCGGAAGTTGAGAGAAGCACTCTGTTAATTCTATATTTTTTGGATTTTTAGATTGATAATATAGAATTTGATTTCCTGACAAAGAGCGAATACCAAAAACTAAATGATACTCTTCAAAGTAATATGCTAAATTAATAGTTTCAAGTTGCTCTGCTAGGTATTCATAGGTAAGCTCTAAATCGTTACGGAATTTGCTAAATAAATTAATAGTTCGTTCAATTTTCGAGTCGTTTTCTTTAAATATTTCAGCCCATACCTCAGGTATTACTGCCGTTATATCGGCGGATAAAATTTTAGTGTCAATAACTTCAGGTTTGTCAAAATATTCGCCTAAAAATTTTTTTAATTCATTGTCCATTAAAAATTACCTTAAATTTATTTTACTAAAGTTTTTATCTTACTTTGAATGTCTAATTCTAATTGCGTCTCAAGTTTCATCATTCTTTCTCTGAATTCTGGGGATACTTTGATACCTCCTTTTTTATACTCAGTCCACTGTGAAAAGCTTTTTGAACCTTTAGAAGTGTTAGCCGTTTTACTTAGACCGATGAAGTTAATGGGGTCGTTGAGTACTTGCTTTTGTTGTTCTAATGTTAGCCTTTCAAAGCCATCCATTCTAGTTATTTTGTCCATTGGAACAACGTGATCGGCTTCTAAGCGCCCTGTGACAATTAGCCCTGGCAACGCTTCATCTGGATAAGGTGGCTTTTTGTTCTTATTTACTTGATTTCTGATCTCAGGAGATGGTGTAGACCTTCTTAGCTTGGCATATAATTCAGGAGCTACTCGCCTATCCTTTTTATTATTCCTAGCCCCCTTTAAATCATTTCCTTTTGGCGCATCTAATTCATTCGCAACACTCTTTTTGGGTTTACCCACAATACCGGTGCTTTTCGGCGGCTCGAATTCATCAAGGGCTTTGTTTACGCGATTACCAATCTCACTGGCTGCGCCTTTAACACCTTGGTCTATTTTGGGCGCTATTTCATCAAGCTGTTTAATCGTGGCTTGCATGCCGTCTATGGCTAGCTGTGGCAGCAGCAGGTCGTATTGCCAACTTGTTGATATTTCGTGAAGTGTATCGCGCAGGCCTTTTATAAAGGTTTTTACTTCGCTGGCTGCTTGTTTTCCTAGGTCTTGCCAATTTATTTTACGTAAATACTGAACGGGGTCGCCTTTGCCTAGCTTGCGAAGGACTGCAATTGCGGCTTCTATTGTGTCGCCGCTGTTTTTAATCACCACTTTACCGACGCCTTTTACCGCGGAGCCGAGCACAGGCACTAAACCTATCGCGGTGAGCGTAAAGGCTATCCAGCCATCATTGTCGTTGGCTTTATCGTCATCAGTCAGTAGCATTACATTGGCTAAAATATCCCGCACGTCCATGACTTGGTCAATAACCGGTATCATTGAAATAATACTGCCCACTACAATCTGTGCAGTGGTGGGGTCTTTATTAAAGTCGCCTTGCAGTGCCCCCCATAACCAATTACCTGCTTGGCTGGCTATGTTGCTTGCTTCATCAAGTGTTGCTGTTTGCCCAGCTCTGCTCATTTGTATGGCAGAGGCGGGGGTTATTCTTTTATAAAGTGGATTTGGTGTGGTGTTATCTTGTGGTTCATACTCGCGCGTATCTTCGCCGTATTGAACAGTAAATTGACCATTTGGTACGTCGGTTAATTGCGCTATCCCGTCTTCATCTAGCTGGCCTGTGCTTTGTGTTCCATCATCAAATTTAATTGTATAAGGTGCGTTTTTTACAGGGCTGCCATCTTGATAAACATAAAGTAAATCCACTACGCTTGACGTTGTTGCTGCAATGCCTGAGTCATCAATGGTTATATCACTAATGCGGCTAATATTGGCAGGGCTTGCATTGCTTGGTGCCCGCACTGTTTGTGGGCTAGTTATGTCGTAATCTACCGGGCCATCAAAGGTTATAAATGTGCCATCGAGTGTGAGTACGTTAGTGGCGGTAATATCAACATTGCCTTGGCTGTCGAGTTTTATCTCGCCGCCCGCGTTGTGAATAATTAAATCGCCATTGCCTGAGCCCGTAATGCTTATATTATTGTTTGTTTGTAAAAACGTAGAGCCATTAGGCACATTAAGCTTTAAGTCGCTGTTGTTAGTTTTAAGGAGTATGTCGCTTTGTGCGTGCACTTTTACTGCTCGTCCGGTGAGGAGTGATATTTCATTCTCGCTCGTAAGGGTCACATTTTTACCACTGAAGGCTTGGCTGCCACCACTTTGATAATTTACATGGCTGTTATTTGTGGTTTGCGACACGATATTTTTAACATCAATAAATTGATTGTTTTTAATAACAAACTGAACATTGTTTTGTTCGGTTTCAAGGCATAAGTCGCGCCCTGCGTGTAAATTTATAGTACCGAGTTGGCTTATCCATTGAATAAATTGGCGGCCTGATTTTATAGCATTTAATTCAATATAGTGCTCACTGGCGAGTGTTTGTAAGATGACTTTGGGTACATCTTTATCGTCATCGAACATGAGTTCATTTTGCGCTGCGCTTAATAAGCGATTATGTGTTGGGTTAGCGGATGTAACTACGCTTGGCTGGTCGGCGTTTAGTGCAAAACCCATTATAAATGTATTATTTGGGTCGTTATTAATACACCCAATAAGTACCTCAGAGCCACCAACGAGTGGGAAGTGCCAGCCAGTGGCTTGAGGTTGGTTTTCACAAGCATATAGCGCTAGTTTTTTTAGTGCAGGGCTTGATTGAATTACTGGGCGAGCTGTTTTATCAAACTCGGTACGAATACGGTATTGGCCATGTTCATCTACAAATGCATTACTTGTGAGAGATTCTACGGTTGCTGGAAATACCATGGGCTTAGGCGTGTGGGGCTCAGGCATTGCTTTGTAAGGTGTACCGCGCTCTATAAATTGCGCTACGCAGTGATAGTGCGTTTCACCTTCATGGCTGCTTTCGTCATTTGCTTGATTAAGGGTGTGCTCTATTGCAATGCATAGCAAATCACCACTGGCAAACCCCATATTATCGTCAAGCGAAATTGAGCAGCCTGCAAATACATCAGATACATTACCCATAAGCGTAACCAGCTTATTGTGTGCGGCTAATGCATTACTAAAGCTTTGTGTTTGTGCTGATGCTTCTGCGTCTGAGTTTGCAGCAGGCTCGAAAAATGATTGACTGTTACTGGCTACTTTTTGGAATTGTCCATGGGCATTACTTTGCGCTGCATTATTATATATGGTTTGTGTTACTTCACTGTGCATAAAGCCGACAAAGTTACCCCAGTACTGGGCGTTCATCCCCGCGTTTGCTTTAACTTCTAATACACCCGTACTTAAATAGGGGCTGTTGAGGTTGCTGTCACTTATAACAAGTGTTTCGGTGCTTGACTCGCTTTCAATCCAGTAAAAAAGACCATGCTGAGACATCAAGCGATTAAAAAAGGCCCAGTCACTTTCCATTGCTTGCACACATTGCTTTAAATGCGGTAAGGCGGAACTTGTCCTAAAAACAATTTGTCCTGATGAATAACCTGCTTTTTGTGCTAAGTAATTTAATACATCTTGTACGTTTACAGCAATAAAGACTTTACTGTTTGAGGTGTTTTTTAAGGTGGATAATCGATCTTGAATGTTTATTTTAAAGCGGTGTAAATTGTTGAATACACCCATATTGGTTACAGATGTAATCAGACCGCATTGTTCTCGATATCTTTTGTTTTTATTAACAAAAATCACGCTGGCATTAGCGAGTAGGATATCTGTATTAATTTTTACTGAAGATTCAACGGTGAGTGAATAACTAAAGCCTTTATTAATTTTTTCGTAGCCATGTAGGTAAGTAACATTAAGGTCTTTGTCATTAACCTTCAAAAAAAAATTAGATTTAGTCAAAACGTTGCAATCCCTGCTCGGTAAAATTGGTGGCGTAAACATACCTTTTTGTGTGTTAATGATCAACTGGATAATTGTAACCATAAAAAATTAAATTAGATTTACACTCGATTGTTTCATAAATGGGGATGGTGGTGTTTTGTTGCGTATTTTTCATTTATAAACA
>NZ_JACJDN010000138.1:0-7638 GCF_014163565.1 Pseudoalteromonas sp. SR45-5
TAGAACAATAATAGTTAGAGTACTAATAGTATTGTTTTGAAACAAAAGAACACTAAACCTGCAATTGCTTAGAGCTCTAATAAATTTATATGGAGAGTAAACTTTGTGGTTTTATCGCTTTAAAGCGCTTGGTATTGAAAGGTTAGGCATTATTAATAACGCCTTTAAAAAGTAGGGGGTAACGTCTTAGTCTATTGCCAATGTAGTCATCAGCTAAAATTTGCTGGCAAATGAAATCAATATCTTTGCTTGCTTCAAATACCCAATCAAAGCGCTCTATAGCCAGTAAAAAACCACGCTTTAAATGAGTTTGAGAACGGTACTGTTCTAGGTTGTCTTGAATAATAGATACTTTACTTGGATTAGCTTTAAGCTCTTCTACTACTTGATTAATAAAAGTAGTATTGAGCTTACTGGTCGGGCGGTGTCTGAGTTTTCGTGGGTGCATTAGCTCTCGTTTGCAATGTTATATAATTTTTTCAAAAAGTCGTCTTTATGCTTTTCATGCTCGTAGTCAAGGTGGTAAGTATTATGAAAACCAAAGCGCAGTTCTACGCCGCTACCTTGTAGATATACGGTGTAACCGTCTACGTCTGAATATGCAGTAACTCCCTGATAATGTTTGCCTTCATCAGTCATTTCACCTTTTTGAATTATGCGTTCATATACGGCTAAAATCTGTTTATTGTCGAGTTCGTTTTTCATGTTTTATACCTTTTATTAAAAAGCTAATACGATATAGATATGAGGGTCGATCATCTTAAAAACAATAGCTAAAAAAATGTGATATTGCTTTGTAATTTGGCCTTTTTAAATTATGCTCAAAATTCATTTATTGTTGAGCTTACACCATGATAGACAAGGCGTTACTACTAAAAACTCGTGAGTTATCGGATCAATTAATTGCATTGCAAACGCCTATTAGGATACTCGATGCTATTAATTGGGATAAACAAACTAAAGAGGAGTTTTTTAGACAAAAATGTCAAAAAAATCCACTGATCGATCGTGCATACTATCAACAGCGCGATCTTGGTTTTGTACCTAGCGAGTTACGCCAAGCGTTTTCTACTTTGCACCGTAACATTATTAACCAATTGGGTCAGTTAAATCCCATAGCTCAATACATGGGAAAAATGTGCACAGAGTATAAAACAGTATTAAGCATGCTTGAGTATCGTGGCACACCAGAGTTTCATGACTTATCGGTGGAGTTATTTGGTCACCCTAAAGATTTATTTCATGCTGGTGAGCCCTCACTTTCTGAGCTAGCTAATATGCTAGATAAACCGCTGCAAAATTTACTTATAGCCGACATACTGCCTGACGACCCTAAAAATATTGATGCTGTTGATGCAGTGCGTATTTTGTCTGAGCAAGTAACCGCTAGTATGGCAGGAATAAACGTAGAGGTGATGCTTAGCGATGGTATTGTTAGTGATGCAGCCGCAGGTGCTAATAATATAAAGCTTAATCAAGATGTTAAGTTTTCGCAGCGTGAACTTGATATCTTAGAAGTTCACGAAGGGTGGATACACGTCGGTACCACTCAAAATGGTTTAGCTCAGCCTTATTTAACGTGTTTGAGTAAAGGTACGCCAAGCTCTACTATTACCCAAGAAGGCTTAGCGGTCCTTACCGAAATTATTACATTAAAATCAACCCCAAGGCGTTTATCTAAATTAGTGAATCGTATTCAAGCCGTTACAAAGGTAATAGATGGCGCTGAGTTTGTAGACATTTACCGTGATTACGTAGCGCAAGGTTTATCAAAAGATGACAGCTACACACTTGCGCAGCGTGTATTTAGAGGCAGTACGCCAACAGGTTTGCCTTTTACAAAAGATATTGCTTACATTAAAGGCTTTGTACTGGTTTATAACTTAATACGCGTTGCAATACAGCTTGGTCGAATAGATAGACTCCATTTATTACTGGTAGGTAAAATATCGATAGATGATTTTAGATTAATATCGCAGCTTCATGATTTAGGTGTAATAGAGAGCCCACAATTTGTGCCACCACACTTTAAAGACTTACGTGGTTTGGCAACTTGGTTGAGCTTTGGTCGTTTTATTGGCGACTTGTCGTTTGAAAAGTTAGAAAACGATTATAAACCGCTATTTTTATAATTAATCAATATAACTTACCGACATAAAAAAAGCCCGTAACGGGCTTTTAAATTAAAGTACTTTAAATGTAATTATCGCGCGTTCGTGCTTTCAAATATTTTGTCAGCTGAGGCTGCAACAAAACCAGTATAAAGCTCGCCGTCTGCTTTAGGGTAACGAATAGCAAACTCATAAAAGCAGCTAGGAATGCTCATATCACCGTCACTAAAGGTAACAGAGTATTCATCAGCAAGTGTTGACGATTGCTCTAGTAACACCTCTGGTGAGCCTTTAACTTCACCGCCTGACGTATTAAGCGAAAAGCCGGCGTCTTTTAGGGCTTGGTTAACATCATGAATGTTATCAAACTTAGCAAGCGTATTAATATTTACGGTAAAGTGATTGGCGCGGTAACCCCACGCCGACATCCAAGCTGCATACTCGCTTTCAGCTAGCAGCTGCTTATAAGTATCGGTGCTTACTTGCCAATGCGTGCCTGAATATAAAAAGTTGTCTGCTGTAACTGCACTTTCGTCAATTTGGCTTACCATATCTGTCACGATGGCTTGTAACTCTGGCGAGCATTTTTCTACTAATAGTTCAGAGATAAACACTTTTGGCTGATTAGGATCGCTATGCTCGTAGTGCTTTGCATAGAGTTTTTTAGCTTCAAAATGGTACTCACCACATTCTTTGTAACCAATAGCTAAAAAGTGAGCAGCGAGCTTTTCAAGACCCACTTTTTCAATATTAAATGTACGCAGCGCAATATGATCGTTAATGATGTCATCTTTTTGCGTTGACCCTAAAAGGTCATGAATTTTGTCTGCCGATGGTGTTACGTTTAAGTAGTTTTTCCAAAGGCTCTCAAATAATGTGTTTACATCAGTATGCATGTTAAATCCTTAAATCTAAAATTTTGGTTTTATTGCTTATTCAATTACCAAGCCTGGCGCTAGGGTTTGCGGTAAGCTCACTTTGTCTGACTCAACAGATGCCACAGGGTATGCACAATAATCGGCGGCATAATAGGCACTTGCTCTGTGATTACCACTGGCGCCTATGCCGCCAAATGGAGCCGCGCTAGAGGCACCCGTAATAGGGCGGTTCCAGTTAACAATACCTGCACGGATGCGCTTTAAGAAGTGAGTGTAATCATCTTCACTGTCGCTAAGTAAACCTGCAGATAAGCCAAAGCTTGTGTTGTTAGCTTCAATAATTGCGCTGTCAAAGTCGGTATAACGATACACTTTAATTAGCGGTCCAAAATGCTCTTCATCTGGCATGTCGGTAATGCTTGTTACATCAATAATGCCCGGGCTTACAAAACCTGTGCCTGGTTTTAATTGCTTAAGTTCAACAAGGATTTGTGCACCTTTTGAGACTAATTCACTTTGCGCGGCGACCATACCCAGTGCTGCTTTTTCGCTTATCATTGCACCCATAAAAGGCTGCTCTGTAGCAAAGCTGTCGTCTACAACTATGTTTTTAGTTGCGCTTATTAGCTTTTCTAAAATAGCATCGCCGTTGGCTGATTTTCCAATAAATAAGCGACGTGCACACGTACAGCGCTGACCTGAGGTAATAAAGCCTGATTGAATAATATCGTGCACAGCAGCGCTTACATCACTCACATCTTTTACAATCAGTGGATTATTACCGCCCATTTCAAGCGCTAAAATTTTGCCAGGGTGTCCTGCAAACTGTTTATGTAATAAGTGGCCTGTGTTTGAGCTACCGGTAAAAAACAAGCCATCTATATCTTTATGAGAAGCAAGCGCTTTACCAGTTTCAATTTCACCTTGCACAAGGTTAATAACACCCGCTGGCAAACCTGCTTTTAACCAAAGTGAGAGGGTAAATTCTGCAACGTGTGGCGTCAATTCTGATGGCTTAAATACAACAGTATTACCGGCTAAAATTGCAGGAACAATATGCCCGTTTGGCAAATGCCCCGGAAAGTTATATGGGCCAAAAATAGCCACAACGCCATGCGGTTTGTGTCTAATAAACGCTTTAGCACCGGGCATTGGGTTTTCGGTTGTACCTGTACGCTCATGGTACGCTTTTACAGATATAGCTACTTTACCTGTCATTGCGCCCACTTCGGTGCGGGTTTCCCATAATGGCTTACCCGTTTCGCGTGCAATAATAGTAGCAAATTCTTCGCTGTGTTCTTTTAATTGTGCTGCGAAGTTTTCTAAAATGGCGATACGCTCTTTAAGTGGTTTGTCTGCCCATTGTAATTGCGCGGCTCTAGCTGCTTTTATAGCTGAATTTACTTGATCAGTGTTTGCGCCATTACCTTGCCATACCACATCGCCATTACTTGGATTGATTGACTCAAATGCTGGACCAAGTCCCACATGCCACTGATTATTAATTAGGTGTGTATTCATAAATTATTTACAGGCGGAAAAATCGCGCTGCATCTCCTTGGCTTAAATTAAGCGCCTTAGCCACATCTTGGCTAATGACGAGGGTATGTTTTGCATGATTGTAGTGTGCGTCTTTGGTAAATGTCGCTCTAAAGCCACTTACGCCTTGATTACATACGGCCAGCGTATCAGAGCTATTTTGTGATATGTGATCAAGCTCGCCAATCGTAACAGGGCAAACTTGAGAGTCGCGAATGCTGCGAATATTTCCAAGCTTTGCTTCAACTGTTGGGCCTGCATCAAATAAGTCAACGTAGCCTCTGTGCTCAAAACCTTCCTTTTCTAATAGTTTTAGCGCAGGTTTTGTTTTTTCATGCACACGCCCAATCACTGCTTGGGCTTTTTTACTAAGCAAGTTCACATAAATAGGGTACTTAGGCATTAACTCGCTAATAAACACCTTATCGCCTAAGCCAACTAAGTGATCCGCTTGTGGAAATTCGATACTAAAAAAGTGCTCTTGTAGCCATTGCCAAAAAGGAGAATGACCGTCTTCGTCGCTAACACCGCGCATTTCTGCGATAACAGTATCGGCAAAACGCTCGCTGTGCTGAGCCATAAACAAAAAGCGTGAACGAGATAAAAATCGACCCGTTAGGCCTTTACGGCTATTTTCGCGCAAAAATAATGTACATATTTCTGAGCAACCAGTGTAGTCGTTACACATGCTTAAAATATCAACGGTGTTATATACATTTAAAGTAGGCGAGTGGTGTACTGTTTTACCCAAATGATAATGATATAAAGGCACCGATAAACCTACCGCGGCTTCTATAGCGGTTGTGCCAATAACGTCACCTGTTTCACTGTCTTCTAAAACAAATAAATAGCTTTCATCAAGTGGCTGGTTAATGTTTTTGGCAAAGCTTTTTTCAGCACGTTCAATTTTTTCTTTAAGCTGTGTATCGTCCACAGGTAAAGAGGTAAACCCATGACCAGATTCAATCGCTATTTGTTTAAGCGCGTCAAAATCATTGGCAGTAATAGGACGTAATACTTGCATTTATTGCTTGCTCCAATAGCACGCCATTAGGCGTGCTAATTTAAACTATATTAACCGTTTACTACGTCGCTAACGGCTTTTTCAAAGCGCGCTAAGCCTTCTTTAATATCTTCAAACGGAATAATTAAAGACGGTGTAAAACGAATTACATTCATACCCGCGACAAGATTCATCAAACCATTATTAGCACTGGCTATTAAAAAGTCGCGTGCGCGGCCTTCAAATTTGTCATTTAGTACTGCGCCAATTAATAAGCCTTTACCACGTACTTCGCTAAATACGTTATATTTTTCGTTAATTGCGTTTAATCCTTCACGGAATAATTGCTCGCGCTCTTTAACACCGTTTAGTACGTCTGGTGTATTTACTGTATCAAATGCCGCTTCGGCCACAGCACAAGCAAGTGCGTTTCCGCCATAAGTAGAACCGTGAGTACCAATTTTTAAATGCTCAGCAATAGGTGTACGAGTGATCATAGCGCCAATAGGAAAACCACCACCCAATGCTTTTGCCGTTGTTAAAATGTCAGGAACAACCCCTAAACCTTCATAGGCGTATAAATCGCCTGTGCGACCAACACCCGTTTGTACTTCATCAAAAATAAGTAACGCGTTATGTTTAGTACAAAGTTCGCGTACTTTTTTAGCAAATTCATCTGTTGGTGAAATAATACCGCCTTCACCTTGTAATGGTTCCATCATAACAGCACATGTTTTATCGCTGATCAGCGCTTCAAATGCCGCTATATCGTTAAAATCACAATGTACTATGTCCGCAGGTTTTGGACCAAAGCCATCTGAATAAGCCGCTTGCCCGCCCACAGTTACTGTAAAGAATGTACGACCATGGAAACCTTTATTAAATGCAATAATTTGCGTTTTTTCAGCGCCATATACGTCCAATGCATAACGACGTGCTAGCTTGAGGGCTGCTTCGTTTGCTTCTGCACCTGAGTTTGCAAAGTAAACTTTATCAGCAAATGTTGCTTCAACCATTTTTTGAGCTAAACGAAGTGCTGGCTCATTGGTCATAACATTTGATAAATGCCAAATTTTTTTGCCTTGCTCTTTTAATGCTTTAACTAATGCAGGATGACAGTGACCCAAACAGTTAACGGCAATACCACCGGCAAAATCAATGAACTCATTGTTATTTTGATCCCAAACGCGTGAACCTTCACCACGAACTGGGATAATTGCTGATGGGTTATAGTTTGGTACCATTACGTCGTTAAATAAGTCTCTTGTTACTTGCATTTTTACACCTAAATTTAATGGGCTTAGATAAAAGATTAGTTGCTAACTCAAAGAAGAATATAGCCTTTATTCTTCAGCAAACACGTTATTATTTCTTATAGAGGTCATTATCGAAGGTTAGCTGTTAAAATTGCAGTGCTATTTTGTGAAAAATGATTAAAATAAAAGTCAAAATAACGAAGAAAATAACCATTATGATAACTCCACAAGATGAAAAGCTACTTTCTGTACTAAAAACAAATGCAAGAGCGAGTATTTCTGATCTTGCGCGAATGCTTGACTTGTCTCGTTCAACAGTACAGAGCCGAATGCTCAAATTAGAAGAAACCGGTGTGATTAAAGGCTATAGCGTTGATTACGGTGACGACTACCTTAGTAAAATGGTATCAGCTCATGTGTCTATAAAAGTAAGACAAAAATTAACGACTAAAACAAACATTGAGCTTAAGCAAATTGATGCTATTTCACAGCTATATGCCATAAGTGGTGAGTTTGATTTAATTGCGGTGGTACAGGCTCAAAATTTAGAACAGCTTAGTCATTTGTTGGACGATATAGGAAATCTTGATGGGGTGGAGCGCACAACATCTTCTGTTATTTTAGAAACTAAATTTAAGCGCTAGAGTCAGTGAGTTTTTTGTTTTAGTCGTTAAGTGAACACTCGGTATACTTTAGGTCAATAATAAAAAGGCTAGGGTCTGTTGAACCTTCAAGGTTAAATTAACAGCCCCCAAAAGATTCTTCCTAGGCGCTATTTTCTCTTGGTTGCCTACATAGATGCAGGGTAGGGGGCGTGAGCTGGGCGCGGAAGCTTTGCTCGGTTTTTATTT
>NZ_JACJDN010000139.1:0-7619 GCF_014163565.1 Pseudoalteromonas sp. SR45-5
TACCGCTGCAAAACCGTGTCGGCAACGGATTAGTTTATTGCAGCCAATATATGGATGACGAGCAAGCCAAAGCGCTCTTATTAAGTAACATTGAGGGCGAGGCGCTTACAGAGCCACGTATTATTAAATTTAAAACAGGGCGCCGCTTAAAAGGCTGGAATAAAAACTGCCTAGCGCTTGGCCTTGCCAGCGGTTTTGTAGAGCCACTTGAGTCCACCAGCATTCACTTAATTATGTCGGGTATTATTCGCTTTATGCGTTTATTTCCGTTTAATGGCATTACCAATCACGCCATTGACGAATACAACAAACAGCTTAAAAGCGAAATTGAAAATATTCGCGACTTTATTGTGCTGCACTACAAAGTAACTAATCGCGATGACAGTGAGTTTTGGCAGCATTGTAATGCCATGGAAGTGCCAAAAACACTTCAGCATAAAATTGATTTGTTTAAACAAACCGGCCGTGTATTTTTAGATGATGGCGACATTTTTAGAGTCGATTCATGGGTGCAAGTTATGCTTGGTCAAGGCATTGAGCCTAATCAACATCACTTAATAGCCAGCATGATGAGCGACGAAGAACTCACCCGTTTTTTACACGGTATTAAACAGCAAATAGAACAGCGCGTTAGCCAATTACCGCCTCATCATGAGTTTTTAAAGCAGTATTGCCCAGCATAAATATCCTCTTTAAAAAAAGCCCTTATTACTAAGGGCTTTGAGACAACACACAATAAACTTAACTTATAAGCACTCTACTACTCACACTTTATTTTTGCTGTTTCAGCGCCTTGTGGTTCAAAGCTAATATCTGCAACTGAAACGTTAAGCTCGCCTGCCGTTTTAATAATAAAAGGGCTGGTTACTCTGGCAAAATCAACACCCTTTTTAGCAAAACACGTTAAATCTATGCTCATGGTTTGCCATGTATTTAAATCAGCATTTTCAAGATCACGGGTAATATCAAGCTCGCCGCCACAGCCTTGTTCGCACTTCATTGCAAGGTATGTTTGTGAGCTAGGTATTTGGTTTACTTTATAGCTAAAGCTAAGGGCGGAATTTGCTTCAATGTAGGCCACTTTGTCTTCGGTAAAGTTACTATTAATTTCGATATAGCTGGGTGCAGTGCCATCAAAATTAAATTGCATCGCATCTTCTTGAATCGCTTTGTCTTCAGTGCGATAAGTAATGCCACCGAGCTTTACACTGTTACTTGCTACTTGGTGCTGCTCGCTGTTTGAATTTAAAAACAAACGCCACGGCGTTTTAAAACTGCCATTAAATATAGATAACGGCGCAAGGTTACTAATATCAACACCTGAGTCTTCATTTAGATTATTGGCAAGCGTACTTTCATCTTTATATGTTAAACCAAAGCCATAGGGTAATAATGGTGAGTAATCAGCATCGCCCTTATTTACTGCGGTTTGCAGTGGCGATTTAGGCCATGAGAAAGACAATTTACCTTTAAAGTCGTACTGTACCTGCCCACTTGCATCCGCTAATAAAACATCTGCAATGCCTTGTCCTTCAGTGCCAGGAAGCCATGCTGCTACAAATGCATCTGACGCGTTTAGCTCGCTGTTAACCCACATTGGTCTGCCCGATATAAACACCGACACCACCGCAATACCTTGCTGCTTTAATGTTTTTAATATTTTAAGAGAGCGTTTATTGTTACGTTCAAACTCAAGGTTGTCTTTATCGCCATGTCCCTCTGCGTATGGTTCTTCACCAAATACAACAATGGCTACATCGGGTTTGGTATTAAACTCACCCGTTGGGCTTAAAATAGCGTTACCGCCAGCGGCATCTATTTGCGTTTTTAGCCCCGCATAAATAGACGTTGCCCCAGGAAAATCTGCATTTTGATTATTAGTTCCCTGCCACGTAATACTCCAACCGCCCGATTGCTTGCCTATGTTATCGGCCGCATCGCCTGCTATAAGTATGTTGCTTGATGGGTTAAGCGGTAATAAATGGTTGTTGTTTTTAAGCAGTACTAGCGACTCTTGTACCGCTTGGCGGGCAATATCGCGATGTGCTGGCGCACCTATTAGTTTTAATTTACCTGAATATTTTCGATTTGCGGGGCTTGGTTTATCAAATAAACCCGCACGTAATTTAACGCGTAAAATACGTGCTACGGCGTCATTTATTCGCGCCATTGTTATTGTACCCGCTTTTACTTGTTTAATTGTATTTTCATAAAGTGGTTTCCAAGCACCCGTTGGCACCATAAAAATATCAAGCCCCGCATTAACAGCCTGCGGGCAACTTTCATTTGTACAGCCTGCAACTTGTCCGTGTCCGTTCCAATCTCCTACAACAAAGCCATCAAAACCCATTTTTGTTTTTAATACATCGGTAAGTAAGTATTTATTGCCGTGATTTTTTTTACCATTCCAGCTATTAAACGATGCCATAACCGACTGACTACCTGCGGTTAAGCCACCTATATAACCTTGCGCATGAATGTTATATAACACCTCTTCGCTATCAATGTTATCGCCTTGATCGTCACCATCTACTGTGCCGCCATCGCCTAAAAAGTGCTTAACAGTACTAATTACGCGTTTGTCACTTAAAAAGTCTTCATCGGCTCTGCCTTGCAATCCGTTTACAATTGCGGCTGAATACTCACGTACAATTGTAGGGTCTTCTGAGTAGCCTTCGTACGTTCTGCCCCATCGGTCGTCGCGCACAACCGCAACAGTCGGTGCAAACACCCAATCTATGCCTGTTGCCATTACCTCTATTGCAGTAGCTGCTGCAATGCGCTCAATTAATGCGGGGTTATTAGCAGCACCTAAACCAATATTGTGCGGAAATAACGTCGCCCCAATCACATTATTATGGCCATGTACTGCATCAGTGCCCCAAATGGTCGGAATTTTACTGCCATCAATTGAGTCATCAACCGAGGCTTGGTACATGCTCTCAGCAAGTGTTATCCAATCAGCAGGCGTTGCATGCTTATTAGCATTTGGGAACGAGCCACCGCCATTTAAATACGAACCAAAACCGTATTTGCGCATATCTTCAACACTAATATCGCGAATTTCAGGTTGGATCATTTGCGCTACTTTTTGCTCAAGCGTCATTGTTTTTAAGTACTGTGCAATTGTATTTTCAATTTCAGGGGTTTTAACTACCTTGCTTTTAAGCGTTGGCCAAAGTGATAAATCACCTTGCTCATGCTCAGCCTTTTTGGCTACGGCGCCTTGGCTATTATTTGCGTTAATCTCTTGTTTATTACACCCACTTAAAACGCACAGTCCTCCAATTAAAATGGGGAGCATGTGTAACCTGTTAGTGTTTAAGCTTTTTATCATATTTATAGCCCTGTGTTGTGTCAGTGTGATTTTGTGAGCGCCCATTTGTTATTTAAATTTAACTATTGACCTGTTTAACAATAGCCACTAACCTAAATATGGAAGCGCTTCCTTAAAGTTATTAAATACCATACTCAGTGATTAATCAAATTAAATATGGAAGCGCTTCCAATAATGAATTTAATATACGCTCTATACAAAGCAAACTTTACCAAAAAAGAAGCAGAGGTTTTCTCTTAATGAAACAATTATCTTTACCTAGTGGCTCACCACTTTTAGCCAAAAATTTTACTTATGGTGTAGCTACGGCCTCATTTCAAATTGAAGGCGGCGCAGCTGATCGCTTGCCATGTATTTGGGATACCTTTTGCAGTAAAGAAGGCAAAATAGTCGATAATTCAAATGGCGATGTAGCCTGCGAGCACTACTTTCGCTGGAAAGACGATATAAACTTAATTGAATCATTAGGTGTAGACGCTTACAGACTTTCTATTTCGTGGCCGCGTGTAATGACTAAAAGCGGTCACTTAAATCCGGCAGGCGTTAAGTTTTATACCGACATTTTAGATGAATTAAAACGTCGTAACATTAAAGCTTTTGTAACGCTGTACCACTGGGATTTACCACAACATATTGAAGACGAAGGTGGCTGGCTAAACCGTAACACCGCTTACGAATTTGCACATTACACAGATTTAATTACCAAAGCTTTTGGGGAACGTGTGCACTCTTACGCCACCTTAAACGAGCCTTTTTGCAGCTCTTACTTAGGCTACGAAATTGGCGTACATGCGCCTGGCATAGTAGGTCGCGAATTTGGTCGTAAAGCCGCGCACCACTTATTACTGGGTCACGGTTTGGCTATGCAAGTACTTGCTAAAAATAGCCCAAATACACTAAACGGTATTGTACTTAACTTTACGCCTTGTTACTCAGTTACCCAAAGTGAAGACGATTTAAAAGCGACTGCATTTGCTGATGACTATATAAACCAATGGTACATGCAGCCTGTAATGCAAGGTAAATACCCTGATATTATTAAGCAATTACCTAAAGCCCACCGCCCAGATATTTTAGATGGCGACATGGAAATAATTGCTCAACCACTAGATTATTTAGGGGTTAACTTTTATACCCGCATGCATTATCAAGCAAGCGAAACCGACTTTTACCATGAGCTGCCACATAAAGCGCCAATGACCGATATAGGCTGGGAAATTTATCCTAAAGCACTTACAGAGTTACTTGTATCGTTAAACGAAAAATACACCCTACCGCCTATTTATATTACCGAAAACGGTGCAGCCATGGCTGACGAATTTACAGACGGTGAAGTGAGAGATAACGACCGTATTGAATATTACCACGAGCATTTAAATGCCCTACATAACGCAACCGAGCAAGGCGTAAAAGTAGATGGTTACTTTGCGTGGAGCCTAATGGATAACTTTGAATGGGCAGAAGGATATTTAAAGCGCTTTGGAATAGTACACGTAGATTACAACACACAAAAACGAACTGTTAAAGCCAGCGGTAAAGCGTACAGTAACCTAATAACTAGCCGATAAATTTTCGGCTTATAACAATAAGAACACACACAGTGAACAAACTTCCTTTATACGAAAAAGTCGGTTACGCCATGGGCGATGCCGGCGCTAACTTAGTATGGCGCGGCGCACTTGCTTATTTAGCGGTGTTTTACACCGATACATTTGGCATATCGGCAGCCGCCGCTGCCATGTTGTTTTTGGTGGTAAGGCTATCTGATGGCGTAACCGATATTATTATGGGTATGATTGCCGACAGAACGCAGTCGCGCTTTGGTAAATTTCGCCCGTGGATACTCTACTCGGCACCATTTTTGGGCTTGTTTATGGTGTTGTGTTTTACTACACCCGACTTTAGCATCACCAATAAACTTATTTATGCTTACGTAACTTACATAGGTTTAACGCTTGCTTACACCGTAAGTAACGTGCCCTACTCGGCACTTATGGGCGTAATGACACCAGACCATACAGAGCGCACAAAGCTCTCTGGTTTTAGGTTTGCAGGTGCCTTTACGGGTGGCTTATTGGTTATGGGTTTTTTACCTGAGCTAGTGGCATTTTTTGGTGGCGGCGACAACGCCAAAGGCTATCAGCTTACTATGTACTTATTTGCCAGCTTACTTATTATTTTAATGATTATAACGTTTGCGACCACCAAAGAGCGTGTAACACCGCACGCCTCAAATGAAGGGAATTTAAAATCAGAGTTGTTTGATTTAACCAAAAGCCTGCCATTTATAATCCTACCTTTGCTTGCTACCACCCTGTTTTTTTATTACCGCGATTTATACAGCGGCGTATTTTTTGCCCTTGTTATGGCTGCAATGACATTCGTTATTAAAAAATTACTCAATAAAGATAAGCAAAGCTTAACGGGCTCACAACGCGACATGGTTGATCTTCTGACCAACAAACCTTGGCTGGTATTACTCGGCATTGGTTTTTTAACCATGATGTTTAATGGCATAAAATACGGTGTAATTGCGTACTACTTTAAGTACCACGTAGCCAATGAACTCATGGCTGGGCAATACTTTATTGCTTTGTTGGTTGTATCTATATTTGGCGCACTTGCCACAGGTAAACTGGCCGAAATTATGGGTAAACGAAACCTTTTTATTGCTTCATTAATGCTAAGCGGCATACTCACTACTGCATTTTACTGGGTACCTAGTGATAACCTTATTGCTGTATTTACCTTTGGTTGCGCTGCTGAATTTTTTGCCGCGATGATGCCAACATTATTTTTTAGTATGCTTGGTGATTCAGCCGATTACTCAGAGTGGAAAAATAAACGCCGCGCTACAGGCTTAATTTATTCAGCGGGTACGTTTGTGCAAAAAACCGGTGGTGGTTTTGCAGGTGCATTAGTATTAGTGGTACTTGCAGGCTACGGTTATAACGGTATGGATGAGCTAACAATCACACAAGCCCTACCTGGTATGCAGTTACTTATGAGCTGGATACCCGCCGCATTTGCTTTTTTAGGCGCCGCATTGATGCTTATTTATCCGCTAACCTCAGCGATGACGCAAAAAATAACAGAAGACTTAGCAATTAGACGCAGTAATGTGTAAATTAACTTTTAATGACCCTTCGCACTTTATATTTTTTATAAAGTGCGAGTAAAAATACATATAAGCTAGGACATCAATGGCGACAATTTATCAAGTATCAGAAATGGCAGGTGTGTCTTTATCAACTGTTTCAAGGGTGCTTAACGACAACGACTACGTAAGCAAAAAAACTAAAAAAAAGGTATTAGAAGCAATGAAAGAGCTAGGCTATCAGCCAAGTTCTATTGCTCGCTCTTTGGCGTCTAGCACTACAAACAGCGTCGGTATTTTAGTTTCTGAGTTGGATGGTCCGTTTTTTGGTCAAATGATGTCAGCCATTGAAGAGCACCTTCGTATTGCAGGTAAACACGTTATTATTACGCCTGGGCACAGCGACGAGAAAAAAGAAAAAAGCGGCTTTGAGTTTTTAATAGGCCGTAATTGCGACGCTATTATTGCCCACGTAGAAGCAGTATCAAACGAGTATCTAATTGAGTTAAGTAAAGGCAAAACCCCTATTTACTTAATGAGCCGCTACGTTAAAGAAATTGAAGAAAACTGCATTAGCCTCGACAACGTAATGGGCGGCTACTTAGCCACTAAAGCCATGATCAACAAAGGTCATAAAAACATTGCGTACATAGCAGGCCCGCAGTTTAAAGAAGACGCGTCAAACCGTTTAAAAGGCCACAAAAAAGCCCTAGCAGAGTACAACCTAACCTTTGACGAAAACTTATTTTACATAGGCGACTTTAAAGAAACCGGCGGCAGCGACGGCTTAAGGCATTTTATTCAAAATAAAGCGCAAATAACCGCTCTTGTATGTGCCAATGACGAAATGGCATCGGGTGCTATGAAATACGCCCGCGAACACGGTTTTAACCTACCAAAAGATTTAGCCATTATTGGGTTCGATAACGTAATTTTTACCAATTACCTCTACCCAACGCTTACTACAATAGATAACCCAGTTCCCGAAATGGGCCGAGCTGCGGCTAACTTAGTACTTAAAGACATTTATAAAAAAAGCGGCATAACAGTAAAGCACGTGTTTCAGCCAAAGCTTATTTTAAGAGACTCAACACCCGACATTAATTAACTTTAAACCTAGTTTAAATCTAAGTTATGTAACTCATTACGCACCCACTGCGTATCCAAATATTGCTCTACGTGCTG
>NZ_JACJDN010000013.1:0-18808 GCF_014163565.1 Pseudoalteromonas sp. SR45-5
ATCAATTAATAATTTTAGATGCCATAGTGCAAAGCGCAAGCTTAAGCGGGGCAGCACTAAAGCTACATAAAACGCAGCCAGCGCTTACACTTGCTATTAAAAATCTAGAAGAAAAAATAGGTTTTGAGTTGCTAGACAGAAGTAAGTACCGATTACAGCTTACTGAAAAAGGGCGAATTTTCCACCGCGAGGCGCAGCAACTTCTGCATGCCAACGACGAGCTAGCGCAGCTTGCTAAAGAATTGGCACTCGGTAATGAACCCCAATTTAGAATTTGTTACGAACAACTTTGCCATACGCAGAGTTACAACGAGATCATAAGTAATACTTTTAGATTGTTTACCAGCACCGAATTTAGCTTAACAAGCGGGAAGCGCTTTATTTCGTTAGAGCAAGTAAATAGTGGGCAAGCCGAATTAGGCATTGGTCCGTGGTTTGATTTATTTCATGCGACAGGCGATTTAGAAAGCGTACCTATAGGCAGGCTCGATATTGGCATTGTCAGCGCTAAAGGCGTACTTCCCCAAAAGCTAACCTATAGTGAACTACAAACGTATCCGTGTTTAGCCATGTTTGAAAGTGATTTGAGTATCGACAGTGACAGACTATCTTACTCAAAAGGCTCCGCCATGATGAAAATTGATGATGTATCGACCTTAAAATCGTTTTTACTTTCAGGCGCAGGTTGGGCAATGATGAGCCTAGAACACTGCGCTCCTGAAATAAAAGCAGGCTTACTTCAAGAAATACACATAACTGACCGAGAGCATAAATTTAGCGCACAAATTAGAGCCTTTAGACAACATGCAGTGCACCACGGCCCTGTAGCGCGTACTATTTGGGAGCAATTTAAAGTACTTAGTGAGGCGTATTTAAATAAACGCTGATATTGATAAAGAAACACTTATTTATACTGTTATCGCAGGCATACCAATAGGTAAAGTAGCAAGCTACGGGCAAGTTGCAGCTCTTGCGGGCTACCCGCAAAACTCACGGTTGGTTGGGCGCTTATTAAAAATGATGCCAAACGACTCGGTTATACCCTGGCACAGGGTAGTGAATAGCCAAGGTAAAATATCATTCCTTGAAGGTAGCGAAAAATATCAAGAACAGCGCGAAAAGCTATTATCAGAAGGCGTACTGTTTAAAAACGACAAAGTGAATATGCGCGAGTGCCGGTGGCAGTAGAAGACAAGGAATGGCTTAATAATAGTATTTAAGCACTGTTACCAAACCAAGCATGTTGACCACTTTTTTATTTATGAAGTTTAGCAATACATATAAATAACCTGATATTTGAGCATTTAGTTTTATCTTCAATACAAGCCCCTTACTAACCGAAATTATCGATAAATGAAAAAGTTACAAAAAAGGGGCATATTTTCTACTTTCTAGCCATCAAAAATACAAAGAGATGAGCCTAAAACTCTTCCACACCTACTTATACCTGCGTTTTCATGCAATCCACTAAAAATAAAAGTTTGGCATACCACTTGAAGTAACAATCTGTCGGAGAAAATAATGAGCATACCCGTGGTGGTTCAAGAGCTCGCTTCAAAAGGTATCTCATATACAGCTAAGTAAAAAAATTCTTAAAGCTATAATAAAAGTGGCTAAGAACGTGTTTGAAGAACACGGTTTATGCTTATCGGTACGTTATTAATTATCGAAATGACCAAGCGTATATATTTAGTTTTGAGTGTGACAATTTTTAAAAACTTGATTTTAAGGACTAACCAAATATGACTGACCCTACTTTAGTTATTTTAATGTACTTTGTGATCCCTATTTGGCTTGTAGCTGGCATTGCGGATTGGTTTTGTCATCGACGTAGTAATATTTCTACAACAAGTGGTGCAAAAGAGTCGTTTATTCATCTATTAATGTTTGCCGAAGTGGGTATACCGTTAATTCTTGTTTTAATTTTTGAAGTTAATAGCTTGATTATTGCTATCAGTATCTTGTTGTTTTTTATTCATGAACTTACAGCAATGTGGGATGTAACTTACGCGGTAAGTAAACGTAGAGTGGGGCCAATAGAGCAGCATATACATAGCTTTTTAGAAATGATACCGCTGTTGGCTTTAGTATTAATTATTGCGCGGCACTGGGAGCAATTTACAGCATTATTTACTCCTGGGGGCTTTCCTCCTGAATTTACGCTCCAATTAAAAGAGTCACCTATACCAATAACTTACTTGATAACAGTGCTATTCATATCACTCGTGCTAGAGTTTATGCCTTATTTAGAAGAGTTCATTCGCGGTATACGTGCTAAAAAAGACAACGCATAAAACCAGTTTGATAAATAGATATAAAGCCTAAGTTGACTGCTTAAGCAGCTCTAGTTGTTTAAGCAGTTTGTTTATGCGAGCTTAAATAGGCTCACTCAACCTCGTACTAAGTCAAATAGTGCAGTGGGTAACTCAGGCTTTTAGGGTGTTTATAACCACGGTTTCACGAATACTTAGTGGATTTTGTTTAGATGTGATGCAAAAAGAGTAGGTAATAAAAGCGGCGTATACTCGCCGCTATTATGTTGTTTAACAATCATCTGTTGATGATTAAGGTAGATGTTGCCCACCTGTCACGCCCATTATTTCAGCGGTAATGTAACTTGACTCTTGCGAAGCTAAGTATACATATGTTGGGGCTAGCTCGGCAGGTTGGCCTGGTCTACCTAGTGGCACGTTATCACCAAATTCGGGAAGTTTTTTCGCCGGTTGGCCGCCACTTTGTTGTAGCGGAGTCCAAATTGGCCCTGGAGCAACACCATTAACCCGAATGCCTTTATCTATTACCATTTTTGCTAAACTTTTAGTAAAGCTAGTAATTGCGCCTTTAGTTGATGCGTAATCAAGAAGTCCAGCAGAAGGCTGGTAACATTGGATAGAGGTTGTGTTAATAATACTTGCCCCGGGTGGCATATGCTTTACTGCGGCCTTTGTTATCCAAAACATAGCAAATACGTTTGTTGCATATGTTTGGCAAAATTGCTCGGTAGATAAATCTTCTAACTCGGCGACAAATTGTTGCTTACCAGCATTATTAACTAGTATGTCAATTGACCCCAAGTATTCAACGCTTTGAGCGACAAGGCTGTTACAGAAATCTTCATCAGATATGTCACCTGCAATACCCCAAGCCTTGTTACCGCTGGCTTTTAGTATATCGAGTGTTTCTTTCGCATCGGTTTCTTCGCTGGGTAAGTAATTAATAACAACTTCCGCACCTTCTCTTGCAAATGCGATGGCTACGGCTCTTCCAATCCCAGAGTCGCCGCCTGTGATCAAAGCTTTACGGCCTTTTAACCTGTCGTGGCCCTCATAGGAGTCTTCGCCATGATCTGCTTTAGGTTTTAAAATTTCATCTAGCCCTGGGTCCGGTTGATTACTGTCTTTTTCGGTACGTCCCATCTGATATTGGCTTCTAGGATCTTGCATAGTAAATTGATTAGTTGGCATATCAAAGTCTCCTCAACGTAAAGTTTAAGTTCGATTAATTGCATGTAATCACAAAAAGCGTAATCTCAGACAGCACAGCAATGCTGTTACTTCTCTTTGCTTAGCATGAATTGGGTGATGTAAAAAACATAAGAGGCGTGTCTGGTTGTAAAATGTCGAAGCTAAAGAGCGACTAACTGATTTAGCACGAATAGCAATATTATAGTTAGCTTGTAATGCTCCCACTCTGTCTCTCCTTTAAAATTGACATTTTTAGCCATTTACGTACACCGCCTTCTTTATAAAAAGCAATAGATATGCCACAGAGGTGCTTTTTAAATATTAAGCTATGTTACTTATTTTAAAGTGTTTATATTTAAACTGGAGAAAATATAAGTGCGGATGACGGGTAAAAAGTGGATATTAGTACCGAAAATATTACACACCGTTCATTTAGCCAATCAAGTTGGGAAGGTACGTTTATGGCTACACTGATGGGCTTATAATTAAGCCAGAAAATAGCAGCACGTTAAAGTGTGTCGTTAAGTGATATGCTAATCCCCCCGAAAAATTATAGAAGCCAAATATAAAATTTTCACCTATCGCAAGTAAGCGTGGCACTCGAATTAAATTTTGCACTTTTCGACGTCAGCTTTTCTTTAGTTTAAAAAACAAACTGGAGTTTCAGGGTAATTGCAGTAAAACGTCAAGTAAGTTTGTTTAATACAAAATATTATTACTTTTTATCACTGTGCGTGCACCGTGCTTTTTTTATGAGGCGAAGACCACTTTACAGGTAGGTCTTACGAACACCGCAGAGCCTAGGTTGAAGATAAATCAATTAAAAAAGGAAGAATCTTGATTTCTTACATTACAGTTTTTGAGAGGCTACTCATGGCTGTGTGCCAAAGTTCGGCTCAGTGCCAGTGTAGGTCGGATAAGCGAAGCGCCATCTGACAAAGTAAAATACCTTATCAATTATTATTAATACTTTATGTTGTCGAGTGGCTGGAGAGTGCCAATAGCGGTCATTCACGCGTAACTCGTTTCTGCCCCTTTTCTATTTAGTAAAATAAATGACCATTAAAATATTTTAATAATTTTTCCTTAAATTTTAGATATGATAAGTGATTGGTATTTAAATGACATTAGTTTGATATTATATCCAAAAACAAATAAAACCGAGGTGTAGCTTGACTAGTTTTACATGGTTAAAATGGGGAATTCATAGTCCATTGACTCATCAATTCAAATACTATTCATATGTAGTGGTCGACTGATTATGGCTATTGAAAGAAAAGAAAACGATACATTTTCAGGTGGATTGAATTGCCAATTCAACGCTACAGTTGGTCACAATGGTAGTGGTACTGCTGAAGGTGAACCACGATCAAATATCGACTACGTGAATGGATTCTCAAGTGCAACGTTGAAATTGATTGATGTAGCAATAGAAAGCCAAGAAGTATACCTAAGCCTCGATTACCTGATTTACCCTATCTGCTTCAATATGCGTCATGCGGTCGAATTGCAGCTAAAGAAAGTTTGGAAAGATCTCGAAGACCTCTCTGTGTATCGCCAAGTTGTTTTAACAGATCATCGAGATGAAAAAATCAGGTTAGATCCAAGCAAACGAGGAAAACTAGAACCATTCCCTGCTATTGAAGAAGCCTCTACTCATGATTTGTCGAAAATTTGGGCTCTTATTGAAGAATACGCACCATTAATAGATCGTCGATTTGTAAAATTCATTGAGCTACTAACACCATTTATAAGTGACATTGCAGCTATTGACCCGATAGGACAAACTTTTCGATATCCTGCCTGCAACACCAGCCAAGTTCACCTAGTAGATACACCTATAATCAATATTAAAATCCTAAAGGTGAGATTTACTAACCTAATTGAAATTCTTCGGTATTTAGAAGATACAAGTGAACAAATGAAATACGAGTATAGCTGGGCAACAACTACTAAAAACCTTTCCCACTACGACTTAATTCAATGTGCTCACCACTTTGCTAGCTTTATAGATTGTGGAACACCATATCCCATTGCAGCAAAAGAAAGCACCCAAAGTACATATAGCATTGGCAGTAATGAGTACAGTAAGGTAGTAAAGATTGTTAGCAAAAACAAAGCGATTAATAATGTTATTGGTAATGATAATCTCCCTGATTATTTAGATTTTGATTCGATATGTACTTTGTTAGATCAATTAGACAAAGTATATTCAATAGATGAGTATCGTGAACAGCACACAAAAGAACCAACTTGGTCTGTATTTGACTTTAGTTCGTTTTCTGGTGAAGACATGATGAAAGAAATGACCATAAAACGTGATGCGATTAAAGATCTTTCAACAACTCTTTCTAAAGAACAAATAGCAGAGATTTTCGCTTTATATGAGTTCTACAAACAACATTGCTATTTTGAGATTTTTCAAAAATTACTTGAAGAAAATATCGGAGAATTGACTTCATATAAAAAGAAAGATCAAGAACAAGATTACATTGATTTCATCTATCATTTTTTCGAGAAAACGAACCTACTTAAGAACATGCTTTCAAGTATGTACATGCTTAATATGAAAGTGTTAGTAAATCAGATTGTTGAAAAATATCAACTTTCAGAAGTTAGATGGTACAAAAAACTGATCTCTGGAGTGATAAAAGATGGGCTTTCAGAGTATTGCCAATTCAATTCAAAAATAGAAAAACTAAATGAAATAACCAATGAATGTAGAGCAGCAATTAAAGTAATGCGATTACCAGGGTGATTATTCTGACCTAGTTATGAGGGTTGTTAATAAGTTAGTTAGAATACTTCAGCTTATCTGAATGGATAATATAAGAGCGTAACTCGTTTCTGCCCCAAAATGTTTTAGCTCAAAGAAAGGGTTAGGCTCTGGCAAATTTTTTGGGCTACTTGGATTTATTAATAAACATCAGAAATGAACTTCGCTAGCTACCGTTCAATACAAAGCGAATACACATTTAAATTGCATTCACTTTCAGAGGCTTCCGTGGTACATTCGATTAGTTAGAGTACATTGGCATGAAGGCGGTAACGGCATCTGCTTGGCCTATAGCGTAGAAACACCATCGCAAATAAGCATAGAGTTAGAGGCATGTATACTTGGAAGTTCAAATCTTCCTGAAACAACAACCATCCGTAAGGATATAACAACAGTTCTGAAAACACCAACTAAGAGGAATAAGCCTATGAATAATAGTCTGAAAACTAAAGTGTTGCGTTGGGTCAAGGCTACCGTTATTGCTGTTTCAATGGGGTTATCTGGTTCACCCAGCCTTCAACCCAATGTACTTTAATTTACACCAGTTAAATTAATTCTTCGGTTCATCTTTTCTCTTTAGTTCAGCTCATCTCTTATTAAAACTGTTTCGTGCTATGTCAGCCTGTTCGGACTGAAACATTTCTTTGCCCCAAAGTGTGTTACGGCATTAAACACGAAATCAGATAATCGGCTCATCTAGACATACAAGAAGTAATGCTTGTCAAAATATATGGTTTGATTCCATTTACGCATATGAATCTAGACAAATTAATTGGTCGGTAATAAACCGATTATTGACAGCTATCTTGAAAAATACCGTAATGAATAGATGTTTATAAGGTACTATGTCAAACTATAACAGTTAAGTGTTATATCAATTTTATTTTAAAGAAGACGTCCTATGGCCAGTTCAGAGCAATTAAAAGCATTGTTGCAGTCGCATCTAGAAAAGGATGACGACCGATTTATGTCTATTGCTTTGCAAGTCGCAGCACATGAAGCTCGTAGTGGTCATGGCAAACTTGCACAGGAGCTGCGAGATCTTGTTACAGTAGCTAAAAAGAAGTCTTCCGCAGATAAAAATGCCCCAATTTCAATTGCAAAAGGCGTTCAGGATGATAGTGGACTTCTTTTTGCATCTCAGCCGAAAAATAGGCTTGTTGACTTGATTGCAAAAGACGATTTGAAAGTGCGGCTTGAGCGATTGGTCAGAGAGCAAAAATTCATGACGAAATTAAAAACTCATGGATTGTCTCCTCGTCGAAAAGTGCTGCTGGTTGGCCCCCCTGGAACAGGTAAAACGTTTACTGCATCAATCTTGGCTGGAGAATTAGACTATCCTCTATTTCAAGTAAGGCTTGATGCGTTGATAACTAAGTTTATGGGTGAATCTTCTGCTAAGTTAAGACAAGTTTTCGATGCAATTAGCAATGTTCGAGGTGTGTATTTTTTTGATGAATTCGACGCTTTAGGCTCACAACGGAATTCTCAGAATGATGTGGGTGAAGCTCGCAGAATATTAAATAGCTTTCTTCAAATGATCGAACAGGATGAGTCTAATAGTTTAATCGTGTGCGCTACCAATCATATTGAAATCTTGGATAATGCGTTATTTAGAAGATTTGACGATGTTATCCGGTACGAATTGCCAGGAGATGACGAAATCATAACTTTGTTTAAAAACAGGCTTAAGCCATATGTAGCAAAGAGCTTTCCATGGAAAAAATTGCCAGAAATAGCTAAAGAATTGAGTAGTGCAGAGATCACTCGAGCTGCGGATGAATCAATCAAAGATATGCTGATAAATGGAACGGTGCGAATCACGTTAGCCACTGTTAAAGATGCTATCTTAGATCGAAAGAACATGAGAAAAGATTTGTTTTAAATTTATATAATGGATAGGAATAATGGAAGGAAAAAAACATTTATTTGTAGGAAAAAACGGGAAAGCACAGAAATATACCTATCCAAGAAAAGTCATAATATCGCCTACCATACCAAAAAGAGACCGAGCTGCTCACGGTACTAATCTTTCATCTCAGTTAACATTAGCAAAAGTTGCCGAAGAAGCTATCAGTGAAGAAATTGATAATATTGAGTTAGATACTCCTGTAGGAGTTCAACTGTCATTTGAAAGTTTCCCTGGTATTGAAATCACATTTGAAAAATTAGCTGATGTTCGAAGCGGAATAGAGCTACTGAGCGTAGTTCAAAAGGAAGACGGCATCTATGTGGCAAACGTGTTGGTACCGCTGGGGAAGTTTGGGGTTTTAGAGAAAAAAATTTCAGAATACTTAAATTCAAGTAAAGACAATAAATCAGGTCCTAAGCACGCGGTTCTTTTGAACTCAATTTCCACTATTCGTAATACTGTTATAGAAAATCTCTGGACAGATAATCCAGATCTATTTCCTACTTCCAATCAGGTAATTGATTGGTTTGAAATATGGTTACCTGTGGGTGATGATCGGGTTGCGGTAATTAATGATTTTAAAAAGCTTTGTGGTATTCATGAAATAATCGTATCAGATAGTACACTTGAATTTCCGGAAAGGACGGTATTACTTGTTAGGGCATCTTTAGATCAGTTAGCAAGTTCAGCTGCCCTTCTAAGTAAGATCTCTGAAATACGCAAATCAAAAACAACAGCTGAATTTTTTGATTCTCTGAATATAGAAGATCAGCGTCAATGGGTTGAGGAACTAATTGAAAGAATTGAATACAATTTTGATCATGATACCGTCCCATATATTTCTATATTAGATACTGGTGTAAATGTTGGTCACCCTCTTTTATCTGCCATTGGTAATCCTAATGATATGTTTGTTGTTGATCCTACTTGGGATAATGCTGATGAAAATGGTCATGGAACTGCAATGGCAGGGCTTTCTATCTGGGGGGATTTGACATCTGCTTTTGAGACGTCTGACCGAATAAATATCAATCACAAATTAGAATCTATTAAGCTTTTACGTTATCCCGGCGATAACAGAGATAAACACCTTGGGCAAGTGACTGCTTCTGGTATTTCGTTATCTGAGATCGAAAATTTTGATAGAAAACGAATTTATACACTTGCTCTATCTGCAAAAGATTCAAAAGATCGAGGTAAACCATCAGCATGGTCCTCAGAATTAGATGCACTGGCAGTTGACTATAGCGGAGAGAATTTATATCCACGGTTTTTTGTTGTTTGTGCTGGCAATACTGAAGGAAATTTAACCCAATTAAAAGAATACCCTCAATACAATGAGTTACAAGATATCCATGACCCTGGTCAGTCATGGAATGTTTTGACTGTTGGTGCATGCACTAATAAAACACAGATAACAGATGATGGTGGAGAAAATTATACTCCGCTTGCTCCCAATGGTGGTTTGAGTCCGTATAGTACCACATCTGTGACCTGGATGAACTCAATGCCTATTAAACCAGAGGTCGTTTTTGAAGGTGGAAATATGGGAGTTGATGATTACTCAGCGGCTTCTATGTTAAGTCTGCAGCTTTTGACGACTCATCATGATTTTAATACACGACCATTTTCAACATTTAATGCAACTAGTGCTGCAACCGCGTTAGCTGCAAAATTTGCCGCAGAGATAAGTGCATCATATCCTAATCTATGGCCAGAAACGGTAAGAGCTTTAATCGTTCATTCAGCGAACTGGACTGAAAGCATGCTCAGTCAATTCTCCTATCCTGGGAAAACAGCACGGCAACGAGCTCATCATTTAGCCAGATGTGTTGGTTACGGTGTTCCAAATCTCAGAAAAGCGTTGTGGAGTGCAAATAACTCGTTAGTAATGATTGTTGAGGATGAGCTACAACCGTTTGAAAGAATTAAAGGGAAAGAACCATCGACTAAAGATATGCATGTTCATGATATCCCTTGGCCGAAAGAACAGCTTTTGGAATTAGGTGATGTTTCAGTAAAAATGACTATCACTCTGTCTTACTTTATTGAACCTAATCCATCTAGCCGTAACATATCAAGCAAATATCGTTATCCAAGCCATCAACTGCGTTTTGATATAAAACGTCCGACAGAGTCAAAATCTGAATTTTTGAAACGCTTAAGTCGGGCAGCTAGAGCTGAAGAAGAAGGTTCGTCAACTCCTCCACCAGATCCTAACTGGCTATTGGGTGATTTTCGTAATAAAGGGTCTATTCATAAAGACATTTGGGAAGGTACTGCGGCTGATTTAGCTGAACGAGGCTTGTTAGCTGTTTATCCTGCAATGGGTTGGTGGCGAACTCGTAAAAAGTTGGAACGATATAATAAAAAAGCTCGCTATTCATTGATTGTGTCGATTGAAACACCATCAATCGATGTAGATTTATATACACCGGTGGAAACTGAAATCAGGAATAGGGCTGTTATTGAAAATGTGGTAACTGTAGAAAATTAGTTAACGCCAAATATGGTCAATAAAAACTGACCATTATTTCGCCGTTTCAATATAAATTTTGATCTAAAATTCGTTTAATTAATCCATGTTACTAGCTCATTTATGTCCAAATCCTAATCAGTAATACATCCACTATCCTCATAGTGACTTTTAAATAGGAGGTCACTATGAAACCAGAACTAAATCTCAATGCTACTGGTGTGAAACGTCCTTTCAAGCTTGAAGAGATTTGGCGTATTCGCACTCGAATTGAAATTCAAAACAACTTGATGCAATTAGCTTTACTTAATTTGGCTATAGATAGCAAGCTAAGATCATGTGACTTACTCTCTTTAAAAGTTCGAGACGTCACTACTCTCGATCAAGTATTTGAAAGGGTTCAATTAACGCAGAAGAAAACTGGGATCGAAGTTCAATTTGAGATAACTCCGAGAACACAACAAAGTATTATCCATTGGATTCAAGAAGTTAAATTGCAACCCAGTGATTATTTGTTTCGGAGTATACGTCGCTCTAATCAACCAATAAGCTATTCATATTACAGGTCTATCATCAGGAGCTGGGCTGAGCAATTAGGACTTGATTCTGACCTTTATGGAACTCACTCAATGCGAAGAACCAAAGCGACTTTGGTTTATGCTCGAACCAAAAATATACGTGCCATTCAGTTACTACTTGGTCATACAAAAATTGATAACACCATCAGATATTTGGGAATAGAGATTGAAGACGCCATTAAAATATCGAGAGAAACCGATTGTTGATTTAGCGCAGGCAGTGTTCTTATGCTGCCTTTGCCCCATTCCTTCTTAGAAAAGCCACGTTCTTTCTCAGGCTGATCAAAGTTCGCGGCCTGATGTAGTCGTTGAGAAAATTAAGGAATAAGCGAAAAAGGAATCAGTGGCGCCTTATCGATTTCCCTCAACTTGTTTCACTCTTTCAAGAGCATCTTACACTGAAAGCGATGGCGAGGCGTTACCGACTATTTTCTCCTCTTCCTGTTTTTGTTGACTACCGTTTTTTTCCTGATCTTTTACAATTGCCCTAGCCGACTTCGCACTTATTGGTACCCGGGTTTTACAGTCTTCGTAGAGTTTCACAAGCGTTGGAATTTCCTCTTTTTCGTACTTGTTTCCTCTCGCAGAATTTTTTGTCATCAGAAGGGCTGTAACTTCATGATCTACACCTGCTTTATCCAGCGCAGCGACACGATTCACAACGCTGCCAGCTTTGGTAGTTGCTGACATAATAGCTTCGATACTATCTGTCGCTTTATCGGCAGCTTTCTCGATAACTTTTTGAACTTTGTTTTTTTCTTTAGTCATATCCTGTTTCCTTGTATTGTTTTATAATTTCATTAAGTTGTCATATTGAGGAGCGGTTAAGGTGATACGAAATAGTGCTCTCAATCGACATGGTTAGATTACTTCAAGATCAGTCGCCAAAAAGCCGAAAAAATTAATAAGCGGGATATTTATGAAAAAAACAAGCAAGGAAAAGCTGGAGATTACAAACAAGGATTCTCTCCGTAGAAGACATGCTGGGAACTACATACCTATAGATAACGGAGAATGTTATCTTCTCCCGTATGAGGTTCACCTACGTAAACAGCCGCTTGAGTTTTTTGAGCAACTATCAGACTATGACTTCCTAAAGTCCTCAGCTACTGGCGCGGCATTGACTTTCGCCGGTTTGCAGGAAGAGCTACGTTGCTTGGAAAATCGAGAATCTGGAATTGGCTTTTGGAAAAACTTCAATGAATCAGCACTAAATAGGTATTTAAATCCGATTCTGGGCAGAACCGAAAAGAATCAAGGCTGGAAGCAGGTGTATATAAAGAAGAGCAAAGAGGCTGACGCTGACAAGCCACACCATGACGATATGCTAAGGTGCATTTATTTATTTGCTCACTTGCATAAAGCTAGTCCTAGCTTCATTCGCCAGTTGGCCTTAGAGAATGATGCCTGGTCAACAGACCTCAGAGTCTATTACCCTCGAAAAGACTTTTCTTTTAGTGAAGAATACGCAGGGTACCTCTCAGAGCTTTATGCAAACATGTTATTCCAACAGCCAGAAAATATTCGAAGGCTTATAAAATGCCTAGATGTTTGCATTGAAAAATTAATTCAACACGCAGACTCTGATTGGATTACTCATTTCCTGAAGCATCGTTCGGAAGATACAGACCCTCCAAGCCTGAAGATATTGAAGTACAATCAGATTGCATCAATCACACACTTCTCTGAGTTAAACAAGTACTTACAAGACAAGATTACTGGCCCGTTCGCCCAGAACTCATTTGCCAAGTTGGAAGCCAATGAAAAGAATCCGTCTGGCCTTCAAATTGCTGCCACTGCACAACAGTATAAACTGGTGGCCGCTTTATGCATGAGGATACCATTGCCAAGTCCATTGCGAGAGATAAATGGGAGTTGGGTGTCCGAAGGAACAGACCCTATCGCATACCAAGACATGAAACTATGCATTAATGCCGTGGCAAATGCCCTTGCCGCGGATGCCCTCAACCAACTTAAGATAGAAAGTGATGGCACCAAGAGCGGGAAACGCGACACGTCTATCTCTGCAGCAGTCAAGAAGCTGGCAGAACAGAACCCTCAATCCATTGAAGAGGCTTTGAGGATCGGATCCCCTGACTTTGCCAGCGTCCCTGAGTTGTATTCATTCTACCTGCGAAAACGCAGTGAATATGCTATAGCTAAAGCACGTAGTCCTGAAGGTTTAAAAGCGTCGGTTTTACCTAACATGCCTCCAACACCAAAGGCAGTGATTAAGTCGATGCAGCAGAATCCGAACATAAGAAGAGTTTTGGACTACATTAGGGGAAACAATTTGAATCAGATTAGCTCGGATATTGAAAAGCTAGAGTTTGACTTAATGATGAGTTGTCTTAAGGAAAAGGGTTATTCAAAAGTAGGGCTAATTTACCAGTATGTTCTCCAATCGCTGCCCCCGAGGGTATAACAACTAAGTTACCGATTTCAAACAGACGCTCCTCAACGTCTTATAATTTAACGTATTAAAAAGAGTCATAAGTGTCAGCATCCTAACAGGTAGGTTGTCATTTCTAAATTGAAAATGCCCCTTTATTGGTTAGAACAAACATTTCTCCTCATTTAATTAACTCGTCATTTGACCAAATTTTGTTTATGCATGAAATGTGTCTACTGAATCGGGGGAACATCTATTTGAAGTCGGAAAATTATGTAAAGTAATTCAAATACTTATCATTGTTTGCATTTAGTGCGATAATACCCGTAAATTTAATGGTGGTGTTGGTATGACAATAGGTAAGAAAATCGAACATCTTCGTACTGGTGAGTTGGTTCTGCATTGCGTTCAGGTCGAAGTGTTTCAAATAATTGATGATGGGCTCAAAATGTCGGGCCACGGCACTATTAAGGTTAACAATGCTGGGACAATCTACATGGAGTTCATTTGCACCACTAGTGAGAATGTACCTCATAAGTTGTTTAGTGAAAGACTACCTAAAGACCCGTTAAACAAAGAGCACCAGTTGTATCTCCGCGCTAAAACAATAAGCGGCGACGTGTATGTGTCTGACGGTTTCTCTATCCAAATCAATATGAACTCATCGAACCCACCAGTCCATCACTACATCTTCTTATCGTCGGTTAATTGCTGTTCTACCGCTGAGCCGCATCAATCAAAAGATGGTAATTACCTTTACTTTGAATTTGCAGAGCATTTCAACATCCCTGCTAACAAGGCTAATTCAGTGGTTTCTAGCCTTGGTCTTGAGTCACTCAGCCGGGATCAGACAGTACTGGAAATGGATGGTTATTCAATATCTATGGTCAAAAAACTAAACTACACAGAAGTGCGTGTAACGGGATGTTTTGACCCTGACGAACTCTTGCAATGTTTGAAGTTTTATATTGGGTTTTCTAGCGCATCTATGCCTCAGTTTGTTTATATGCTGAAGCGCATGGGTGAAAACAAACAAGAGATCATTTCCAGTATAGTTAACAAACAAAAGCTCCAGCTGGCATCTAGCCCAATGGTCGGAAGTATTGGTGATAAAAAGTACAGAGACTCTGTTTACCACTACAAGTTACTAGACAATATAATCAGTCTGCGCAAGAAGAACCCTAGGCAATTTGAGAGTATGTATTCTCAATGGGAGAGGGTGTGGTATTCATTTCAATCAAAGAATAGCATTATGATTCTAACCCTATCGGTCGCTATCGAAGGGCTGTTAAATGATATCTGTATCCCTGCTATCAAGGTAAAACAAAATAACTTAGAGTTGGAAGCTGAGATAAAGAAGGTCAAGCGACAGATTAAAACGCTTGAGCTAACCGATGACCAACGCAGTCGAATTCTGGGTAGCGTGAGTTACTGGAAGAATATTACAGCAGCTAAAGCTCTAGATTACTTAATTGAACAGGATGTAATAACAAGTGCAGATAAGAAGTTGTGGCAAGAGCTTCGTAATGAAAGTGCTCATCCTAAGGTCCGAGAAGATAATTTGGCTAAAGAAAGACTGGAACGTGAGAAAGTATCGTCCTGCTTAAACTTATTCCACAAAATCGTGTTAAATACATTGGCGTTTTCTGGGCCTATTTGGATCTTACAAGCAGGTAAGGAGCCTGTTTGTGCAGAGTTGATCCATACCGAAATCTTAAATTGATGTGCACTGATTAACTTGCTTTGTCAAATTGTTGAATGGATTCCTAGGCCTCAATGATAGGTATTATACGGCGTTGAATTACTAACAAAAGATTGGACAGCCATAACTTCCAATGTCAAAAGTTGAGATACTTTTTCTCATCTAAGTCACTCGGGATAGACCAGATACTCTAACGTGTTTTTGTCCAAAAACGAGTTTATCTGACCGTCTGCTTCTCGCTCAAACCAGACCATATTAATTGGCTATACCAGCTCAATAAACATAATTACTAATTGAAATATAATGACAAACACACCCAGCAATAACAAATAAGTGCCAGATAGCGTGGCTAAATTGGGTGCTTTTAGCGCTGTAAAATAATGTACCTAAACTATAAAAAATACCGCCGGCAAGTAGCCAGTAAAGTGCTTTTACATCAACACTTGAATAAAGCGGATATACAATAGCCAGTGCAAACCAGCCCATGAGTAAGTAGGTGGCGAGTGATATTTTTTTATTACCGTTTTTTACAAATACTTTGTACGCAACGCCCGCCAGTGCAACACTCCAAATAAATGTAAGTGTTGCCCATGACCAAGCACCGGTTAATGAGATTAATAAAAAGGGAGTGTAGGTGCCAGCAATTAATAAGTATATGGCGCAGTGATCGCACTTTTTATAAAAGGCTCTTAAGCGCGGTTGAATACTCGCGTGGTACAAAGTGGATGACAAAAACAGCACAAATAAGCTGCTGCCATAAATTGCAGTACTAACATACGCTTTAGTGCTGGTGGCTTGGCTAAATAAATCCCACATAACACACGCGGCAAATATAATACCGAGTGCATGGCTGATTACGTTTAATTTCTCTTCTTTACGGGAATAAGGCGCTTCTAACGACATAACTGTTCCTACCACTATTGGAATTAATTTCAGTGTACAACTGTACGCTGAAAGTTTCAATCTTAGCTGTGAGTAATTCTAAATAACTTTATTTGATACGCTACTTTAGCTTTTACTTGATTTTAAAGAGAATTAATTCACTATGTTGGTGTCTAGTGTAATACATATTACGAGCTGAAATAACCATGAAACAAGATCTAAAAGCTGCTTTACTTACCGCCATTGTTTATCCTGGAGCGGGGCATTTTTCTTTAAAAAAACACCTTATAGGCGCTATTTTTGCGGGTGTATTCTCTGTTCTTTTAATTTTAACCTTTCAAGATATATTTGCGATTGCACAGTGTACTGCAAATGAAATTGTAAACGGAAAAATACCCATGTCGGTTACGGCCATTTTAAAAGCCGCGCAACAACCTTCTGACGCCTGCGCTCAACTCGCTGAATATAAGTATGTACCTTTAATGATTATAATTTGGGTGCTGAGTATGCTGGATGCATATCGTTTGGGCAGAAAAGCGCTGCCTACTAAAAAATAAGCCAGTTAATCAGAACTCGGTTTGGTTGGCTTATTAATATTTACTCTGATATTTAGCTATTATTGATGGCGGTAATAATTATTACCGCTTTTTCCATTTTTATACATATTTTTTGTAACCGAGATTTTTGCCTGCACCATGTAAACATCGTGTAAATACCTGTATATACCCAGTAAAATCCTCAAACCTCGTTAAATTGCTCACTTGTTGATACTTAGTTAATTAAAACCCTTCTCCTTGTTCCTTTTTATTCGTTTAATGTTAATAAATGATACTTTTTGCTCGCCAAATTAACTTTGTTTAACTGTTAAGTATTGGTTTTGTGTCAATTTATTACATCAAGCAATGATGACTGATAATTTCAATTTAAGGAAATACGATGAATAACAGTTCAAATAATCATAAAAGAAAGGATTTTAAAGTGGCGAGCTTATCGTTAGCTTTATTATTAGGGTGCTCAACGATGGCCAATGCCGCTGTTGAGAAGTTAACGGTGAGTGGGAACCAAATTCTTGCGGGTGGAGAAAACACAAGCTTTGCAGGACCTAGCCTATTTTGGAGTAATACGGGGTGGGGCGCTGAAAAATTTTACACAGCAGAAACAGTAGCAAAGGCAAAAACTGAATTTAATGCAACATTAATTCGTGCAGCTATTGGCCATGGTACGAGTACCGGTGGTAGTTTGAACTTTGATTGGGAGGGCAATATGAGCCGTCTTGATACTGTTGTAAACGCAGCTATTAGCGAAGATATGTACGTTATTATTGATTTTCATAGCCATGAAGCACATACCGATCAAGCAACTGCAATTCGCTTTTTTGAAAACGTAGCGACCAAATATGGGCAGTACGACAATGTTATTTATGAAATTTATAATGAGCCGTTACAAATTTCGTGGGTTAACGATATTAAGCCTTACGCAGAAACAGTTATTGATAAAATTAGAGCAATCGACCCTGATAACTTAATTGTGGTTGGTACGCCTACGTGGTCACAAGATGTGGATGTGGCATCACAAAACCCGATAGATCGCGCCAATATTGCTTACACTCTGCATTTTTATGCTGGCACGCATGGTCAATCGTATCGAAATAAAGCACAAACTGCACTCGATAACGGCATTGCACTATTCGCCACAGAGGGGGTACAGTTAATGCTGATGGCAATGGTGGTGTTAATATTAATGAAACCGATGCATGGATGGCATTTTTTAAAACAAACAATATTAGCCACGCTAACTGGGCTTTAAACGATAAAAACGAAGGTGCATCGTTATTTACTCCAGGCGGTAGTTGGAATTCACTAACCGCTTCAGGCACTAAAGTTAAAGAGATCATTAAAGGTTGGGGTGGTAGTACGGTTGCTTTAGACTCTGATGGCGATGGTATAAGTGATAGTAACGATCAGTGCGATAACACTCCCGCAGGTACAACGGTTGATAGTATTGGTTGTGCAGTAATTGACAGCGATGGTGATGGTATTAGCGATAGTGTTGATCAATGCCCTAATACACCTGCAGGTGAAACTATTAATAATGTAGGTTGCGTTGTTGAAGTAGTTGAACCACAAAGCGATGTGGATAACGATGGTGTGAATGATGATATTGATCAGTGCCCAGATACACCCACTGGTACAAGTGTTGATACAAATGGATGCAGTGTTGTGAGTTCAACCGATTGTAATGGTATTAATACATACCCTAATTGGGTGAACAAAGATTACTCAGGTGGTCCGTTTACTCACAATAACACCGACGATAAAATGCAATATCAAGGCAATGCATACAGCGCAAATTGGTATACAAATAGCCTTCCAGGAAGTGTGTGATTCATAGACATCATTTCACTTTTCGTAGTTGAAGATCACGCTGATAATTCGATAACTGAATGCGTTCATTTTCAGTTTCGTAGTTAGCGTGAACGTCTTCCCAAAGCGGTGTTTTTTCAAGCCGTTCACATACAACATCCATTGGAGTTTTACCTTTGAATGAGCCGTGAGCGCGTTGCCAATTGTAGTAATGCTGCCACTCAGGTAACGTTTCATTTTTGAGTTCGTCCAAATCCAAATTA
>NZ_JACJDN010000140.1:0-7613 GCF_014163565.1 Pseudoalteromonas sp. SR45-5
AAATAGTTATAATTAATATAAGCTCAATAGTAAGTATGTACCCTTGTTGATAATGCTTTTTCATATCAGGCTCCTATAACACTTCTACAAGCATTTTAAGTACGTTCATTACTTGTAATGCTGCGGGAAAAAACACCAATACTAAAAACATCGGAAAACAAATTAAGATAATGGGAAAGGTTGTGTGCATCGCTTTTTTGTTTACCTTTTTAGCGAGTAAAATGTTCTTTTTTAAAGCTAGGCCTTCAAGTTGAGCCTCTACTGCTTGGATAAGTGGCGTACCAAGTTTTGACCCTATTAACATTAAGTTTGCGAGTTTTTTAATTCCTAATACGCCGGTTCTTTCAAAAAGTGAATTAAATGCAAATTCACGATCTTTACCTGCACTTAGTTCGAATAAAAATAACTTTAGCTCTTTGTATAATGGGTGTTTTTGACTCAATCCATGATCAACCGCCAGTGCAAATGAACGTTCTAGCGAAAACCCGGCGCGCATGTAAACCAGTAACACCCGTAAAAAAAACTCTAAGCTGTTATTTATAGTGGTTTGACGTTGATTTTTACGTAATAAAAACCAGCATTCGGGTGCAAAAAAACACATAAAACACAATAATAATTTAATCGATTGGCTCAGCTCATACCCTGTTAGCTCTATAACCGTAAATGCACTAAAAGTAGCAGCCACTTTAAAGCAGTACAGGCTTATTAATATTTTATTAATTTGAATCCCTGCTTGTCTTAGTTGACGTTTAGAGATGATAATTAGCGGATACCAGTTAATGTTTTTAGTATCGGGTTTATCTAATTCGACTTTAAGCGATTGCCTATGAATATGGATAAATGAGCCCATACTTACTAAAAGCCCGATAAGTAAAAGTATATCAATCATAATGTTACCCTTAAGCTAAGGCGTAGCCATAAAAAGCCAAATAGCTGACAAAGAAGCGCAACCGTTATAAATGCAATCCCATTAGGATCGTTTAATAATGGTTCAAACCAGGTTGGATCGGTATAGCTAAATAAAGGAATTAGTGCGTAAGGTAAAAAACCACTAAACACAGCAGCGTATTTAGTACCGGAAAGCTTAGCTTTCAGCTGTTGGCGGTCGAGAGTTATTAGCGACATCATGTTGCATACGCTTTTTAGCATGTCGGTCAAATCGCACTGGCTTTGTGTATGTGTAATGATGCTATGAGCAAACAATCTTACGGTTTCGCAGTTGTATCTTTCAATTAATGGGGCAAACGACGTTTCGGCATCACTACCCATGCTCATGCGTTGTATTAGTAAGGTGCTTTGTTTTTTTATATATGGGTCTGCATGTTCATCAGCAAACTGCATTGATTGCTGTAGCGATAGCCCTGTGCTTAAACACGATTGTACGGTTTCAATAAATTCTAAAAAGTGATGCTCAAATTTTGCTAATTTATAATGAGCCAAGTCAATCACAGTTATAAAACAGGTTACAAAAACCACGATTGAAATAATAAACGCGCTGGTTGATGCCTCTGGGTAATATAATTTAGCTAAAAACCAGGAGCTACTAGAGAGCGAGCACGCCATGCTTATAAACCAGGCGTTACTAATATTTAAACCAAGCACTCGTAGTGACAGAGTAAGGACATCTTTTTCTTCTAAAATATCTGCTTTTTTAGTGCTTTGGTTGCTTTTATTATTCACATACAAAGAAGCCAATACACTCGCAGCCAGTACAAAAGTTATAACCGCCGCAATAGCTAATAAATAATCAAGTTTAGTCATTGTTAGCCTCCGGGTTATTGTGCAGTAATGCTTTCAATTCTTGTGCATTTGCGCCTTGACCTTTCATAAACTCAATAACACTTGAGTTATCTATTAAATCACTTTGTACTGGTTCTGCTTCGTTAATACTATAAAGCGGGCTAAATTGTGCCCCGCCATTAACACGCTTAATTTCACCAATACTTTTTAGAGTGCGGATGCCATTAGTTGAGCGAGAAACATGAACTATGAGCTGAATACTCGACGCGATTAGCGAACTTGTATGGGTATCGCTCAGTTGTGCATTGTGTAACTGCACTAAGGTAGATAAACGAATAACGGCATCATTTGCACTGTTAGCATGTATGGTCGTCATCGAACCTTGGTGGCCACAGTTCATTGCTTGGAGCATATCGATTACTTCGCCTGAGCGTACCTCACCTACAAGTATTCTATCTGCGCGCATTCTAAGGGCTGCTTTTACTAAATCTCTTAGGCTTACTGCACCTTTACCATCGCTGTTAGTGTCGTGGGCTTCCAATTGCACAACATGGTTGTGATGCAAATTAAGCTCAGCGCTTTCTTCAATGGTTACAACACGTTCGTTTGGATTAATTGAGTTAGCAAGTACGTTTAATAATGAGGTTTTACCTGCACCTGCATTGCCACACACTAAAATATTAACGCCTGTTTTAACTGCGCTTTTTAAAAATGATAAGATGTTTTTATCTAAAAAATGATTATTAACTAAAAAGTCATCGTTTATTTTTTTATGATTAAACTTACGAATCGATACAATCGCGGCGCTGGTACACGCAGGCGGTACAATAATATGAACTCGGCTACCATCTTTTAGTTTGCCATCAACAATCGGCATAAGCGCATTGACTTGTCGGCCACAACCATCAAGTAAGCGATCAACAAATCGGCGTAAATGGCGTTCGTCATCAAACTTACTGGCAGTGCAAAGTAGTTTGCCTTGTTTATCAATCCATATATCTTGCGTGTCGTTTATTAAAATATCACTAACCTGATCGTCCAGCATAAACTGTGCAATAGGACCCAGACCCTGAATTTCATCAAATACAGCCTGAACAACCTGCTCTTTTTGATGCTGATTAAATGAAGATTGATTGAATTGTGGGATTTCACTGCACAATGCAGAGATTTTTTCGAGAACATTACTTGATAAAAGCGCGGTTGGTTCTTGTTCGTACTCTTCGATAACGGCATCATGCAATAGCTTTTTAAGCTCTTCAAAGGTACTTAAACTGGTTTGAACTTCTTCATGTTTGCTTGATAAATTAAACATAAAAACTCACTTAGCTACATATACAGCTTCATTTTTAACGCCTTTAACCACTTCGATTGTGCGACTGGTTTGTAAGCGTGAAAAGTTTTGCAAACGACCTTGTTCAATGTCATAAGCGCTATGCACAATAATTGAAACTTTGTCAGCGTTATCTATACCCGCCAACGAATAAACATCTTTTGGAAGTACCGCGAGGACTAATGAAACACCGCCCGCAGCAGAATTAGACTCTTTAGCTAAATTATCCATTACGCCACTTTTAGCAGCTTGCGATTTAGGACCTTTTGAAACACCAATAAGCTGTACATCACGGGCAACGGTTCTTACTAAGCGATTAGTTTTAGCGACTATGTCGAGTCGGTCACCTTTGTGTATGCGCGAAAGCGGAATATCCAAGGTGTTTAGTTTTAAAGTATATAAAACACGCCCTGCCGGTATGGCTTCTGATAAATTTTGGCTTTTCGCTCTGATAAAATCTGTGTCAAATAATGGTTGTTCAACCATTTTATTAGTTGCTAATTTTTGACCAATTAATGCACGTGGGTTTTGAACGCTCAGTGCAATATTTGAATAGTTACTTGGATCTATACTCTTTTGCTCAACATCGTGAACGGTTACTGTTTGACCGGCCGACATATTTTTGTTTACTACCCAAGCTGTTACGCTATTTTCATCGTTTACCTGTCTAATACCCAAAGCCGAAGCTAACATGCCAGAGGTGATGAGTAATGTGAGAGCCGCTGTGGTTGCGCCTTTGTTACTTTTACTTTTCATAATATTCCTCCGGAGTAACTTTCACTGCCACAATTTTGTGGCAGTGAGCCTTAAGCTTGGTATTCAAACCTGGTTACCTTGCGTTAGTTACCTTGTGAACCGCCTGCTGCTGTACGTGTTGCAGCATCGCCGCTTGGTGTAGCATTAACAAGTGCGGCACTTTCACTAAAGTCTGATGCAACAAAAGTGAATGAACTACCATCGCCTGCGTACACGTCAACTGAATCTACAAACCCAGAGCCAGACACTTCAGCTGTGCCTTCGGCGTTAATCATCCCGTCAAATACATAGCTTTGGTCAAGTGAGCCAATTGCTTCAGCTACATCTTCAAGCTCGCTGGTTACAGAGTCACGTAATGTAGATAAACCAATTACAAGTGCTGCTACCATTGATGTAGAAAGAATGATTAGCTCTGACGTTAGTACAAAACCTTTTTGCTTTTTGCCATTTAAGTTATGTTTAATAGTTTTCATAATCGTAGCCTTTAAATTAAGAGAGCTTATGCTCACTTTATATATAGCGAGGACCATGCCAATTGAAAATGGCTATTAAATACAGGTGGTTATAGTTTTTATGTGTGTGTTTTTTAGCTTTTTTTATTTTTGATTTGCAAAATGCAAATCAATATTAAAATGAGACTTGTGAGATTACGTATAAAACGTAGGATGAGCGAAAGCTTTACTCCTATTTTTAATAAATAATAAAGTGGTTTTGGCTCCTTAATAATGCCAAATTGTAGGCATAAAAAAAGGCCCTGAGGCCTTAAGAGTAGCAATTACCTAAAACGGAGAGTTTTCCGCGCCTAGCAAGTGCTTTTTGATGCGTGGGTTCTGCACGTAAAACTTGCTCATAGTAGCCACAGGCCAATAAATTATTAGCATTCGCTTCTTCAATTAACCCTTTATGGTAAAAATAGGCGGTGCTATTTAAACCAAACTTAACCGAAAGCTCTAAGTAATTTGAAGCTATAACGTAACTGCCCTGAGCATAATGTATAGAGGCCATTTGTAGGTATGGTGAAGCATGTGTACCAAAAACATCAACGCCGTATTGGGCAATGCTTTTTGCTTTAGCTAAATTACCTTGCTCTATTGCTAACGTAACCCCTAAAGTAATTGCGTTTAACGGCGGGTTAGCTTTATTAAGCAAAGTGTTTATAACCTGTTGAGACTGATTAGCACGGCCACTTTTATAAAGTACATATGCCGATATTGAAAGTATTGCCGTGTTATCGGGGTGTTCAAGCATTAACTGATTCACCTCATGCACAAGGTTCAAACAGTCACTTGCATTAATACCTTCGCACATTAACGGTAGGGCATTTAATTGGTATTTTTTTACTATGTCACCCAATGCGTTGTAAGGATTTACTGTTGGCTTGTAATCAATATGAGCGCAACCCGATAAAGTAAGCAGTAAAATAATATAAAATATTTTCATAGCCCTTGCTCCTGTATGTAGCTAAGTACCTGGGTGTCTATATTTGCGTGTTCCCACGAACGTAATGTGTTAATTGGTTCACGCACCAGATTTGGAGTTACAACAATTATCAGCTCACGGTTGTTTTCACTTTTGCTGGTTGTTTCACTTAACTTTCCAAGCATACTATTGCCGTTGCCATCAGGTACAAAGTCGTGGCTTGCATTGTTATCAGTGCTAATTAAGCCACCAATGATAAGAGGCTGCCCATCTTTTAAACGCGTTGACGTTTGCATGCTGCGTGTATTAAATGCACTACTGTTTAAACTGCTGCCTGTGCTTTGTGCAATTTCGGCTGTTAACGTGGTATCGGGTAGTGAAATTACTGGGTTTAGATCAAGTGTTATTCTGTCTTTGTCGTCAACCATAGCGCGTACATTTAATTCAACTCCGAATGATTTAAATTCCGTACCGCTAAACACCGACCCACTACTACCTTGCTGACCGCTTGTAATGCCAGATGGGCTATAACTTGTAGGTACAGGTACTTCACCACCGACTTTAAACACGGCACTTTCACCGGCTAAAACCGTGATTGTAGGGCGAGAAAGCGTTCGCGAAATACCTTCTTGTTCAAGTAATGAAAACAACATATCAATGGCAAACTGTGAGGTAGAAAGCTGTAAGTTATTAGTTAATTGACCACCAATTAATTGCAGTGCATTTTCTATTGTTGCAGAGCCAGATTCGCGATTAATCATACCGTCACGGCCAAACAAGCCTGCTTCTTTTTCGTATCCATTTGAGAGCACACTAATATCTGGGCGCCATTGCTTTAACCTACGTTGATTTACTTCGTATAATTGCACCGACACACGAACTTGCGGTAAATCTTCAACTTCAATGCTCGACAAAACTTTACCGCCAGCCACTGAAAGAAGCGTTGCTCTTGCAATATTAGAACTCACATTACTTAAGTTTAATCCTGATGTAGCATCGTTTATTAACCCGCCCGACTCGTTGGCAAGTACTTCAATACCAGAGCTTTTATCCTGCGTTGCGCCGCCCATTAAGTTATTAGGATCAAGAGGAGAACCCTGAGTTTGTAATGCTTGCTCTGGTTCGAATAATTTATTAATTGTATTTAATAAGCGCACTAGCTTTATTTGATTTTTTACAGAGCCTGACAGTAAAAATACATCGCTATCATCATTTGATAGCTCATCAACCGAGATGCGTTTAATGGTCACTTTATCTGCGCCCATTGATTTAATTACTTCGCTAATACGTTCTTCTTTTGGCTTGGGTGCTTGAGTTACTTTTATTAAATTAATAATAGCGACTTTGCTCGAGTTTTGAGAGGTACCACCGTTTGCGTTACCCAATCCTTGCAAGCGTTGAGCGAGAGAATTAAACATTCCTTGGTTAGGGTTTGAGGTAATAACGGGTTGTGATGCTTGTGAGCTACTGGCGTATAGATAGTTTTTTGCAGCTTCATAAGCGGCATGACGATAATTTATAGTAGGTACTTCACCGCGTAATACAACAGCATGGCGATCAGGTGCTATGGTTAGTTGCACGTCAGGGTGAATATCGTTGAGGGCATTTTCCAGTACGCTATAGTCTTCGGTAACACCAAGTAAAAATGTTTCCGAGCTTTTATCGTCGTACCACACCATCATAGATGTACGGCCTAACTTTTTAGCTAAAATTAGTAGCTCGCGACCATTAACCACGTTCACATCAAGCGTTGTTTCGTGGCCAAGTGCTATACGCGAAATATCACGGGTAAACACAAAGCGAGTATGTGTCCATTTAACTAAGTGTGATACTTTTTGTACCCGCTCACCATTTGCATTTTCTATATAATCTAAATGACTTTCACTGCCTACGGCGCTAAAAGATATTAGTAATAGTATAAAAGTAAATTTTAACATAAGCCTTTCCCTCAATTTGCTTAATGTATAGGTAGCAAGTATGAGACCAAGGGTTTTTATTTTTATTATCAGTAGATTGAAGTTTATAAATGTGGTTTTTATTATTTTGATTCGCAAATTGCAAATCAATAATTCATGAAGGGTTTAACCAAGAAATGAGAGTAGAGGCAGGTGGCGCAAAGCGAATAAAATAGGCTCTGCGCTAATTTTAGTTAATGCAAAGCAGCTGTAAATGGGATGCTTTCACAGATTTTAGCTTCTGCTGTAAGTAACTCTTCTAGGCGAGTATCAACTTCTTCTTTATCAAAGTATTCGTAAGCAAGCTCTACAAAAAGATTTTTATGTTTTTCTTCTGACTTGGCAATCGCAACATAAAAGTCTTTTTCTTTACCCTCGGGAAGTGCTTGTGCTACTAAAGAAAAACGCTCGTG
>NZ_JACJDN010000141.1:0-7604 GCF_014163565.1 Pseudoalteromonas sp. SR45-5
GAAGTGGGTGACAAGGTAATGAAAAACTTACTTATTCACTTTAAACTTAGAAGCTCTACGCATTGCCATATATACAGACTAGCAACAAATAAAATAGTATTACTCGCGCCTAAGGAAATGAGTAATGACGAATTTACCGACCTCGTAAAAACATATAACTTTAATACACCGGTATTAACTGACCCTTTTATCTACATAACCCTATGTGCAGGTATTGCCAGTGGTAATAAATCGCTACTACTTGAAAACGCTCATATAGCAGCGCTGCAAGCTAAACAAGGCAGGCATAGTGTAGTTAACTACTCAAAAGCGCTACACGATGTAAAAACGCAATATCAATACAATGTAGAAATGGCTAAAGAAGTGCGAGAAGCGTTTGATAACAATCGTATAGTGCCTTACTTTCAACCCATTATTGACACAAATACCAATAAGGTCGTTCAATACGAATGTTTAGCTCGAATGGTAACAGCACAAGGGGAAGTATTAAAACCTGATGCATTTTTAAATGTTGTTACCCGCTCAAGAATGGACGGAATACTTACCCGTACTATATTTTCACAATGTGTTAGTCGCTTTAGAAAAACCGATATTTGCTGGAGTTTAAATATAACAGCACAAGATATGCTCGACCCTAATTTAAGTGAGTTTATTGCGGACGAACTTAAGCGCTACCCGCATCCTGGTAATATCACATTAGAGCTTTTAGAAACCCAAGCTATTGCCAACTTCTCTGAAGTAAAAGCATTTATTGGAATGGTTAAAACAAAAGGCGTTAAGGTTATTATTGATGACTTTGGTAGTGGTTATTCAAATATATCAAACGTACTTAAGCTTGAAGTAGATGGTATTAAATTAGATGGCGCACTAATAAAGCAAATAGTGAATGACAAAGATATCTACTTGTTTATTGAGCATATAGCCAGCTTTGCTAATCAACTTGGTTTACAATTAATGGCAGAATCGGTAGAAAATACAACCATAGTAACCGCACTTAAAAAGGCGAATGTGACACTAATGCAAGGCAACTATTTTGCCCACCCAGTGCCACATGTTAATACGGTTACAGAAGAATTAGCACTTTGACTTACTTTAACCAGGGCGTGTTGATCTTTGTGGATTGAAATTTGTTCAATCTAGGGGCGATTAAATCGCGGCGCGAGGTTTGTAACCTAGTGGGCTAAGTAAAAACTGAGCAACAAAGAGTTAATCGTCCCTAGAAAGAACCCAAAGGGCAGCACATGTTTGGTCTTTATGCTGCGTTATCGCCTATTTATGGGGAATAACCACACTACATAGGCTCCGCCTTGCCTAAAAACCAAACATGCTGCTGCAAAATCAATCACGAAAGGTCAACACGCCCTAGGTAAGTTTATAACGAGTCGGTGGCTTTGCTGGCCACTGGCCCAGTATTTACGCTCAAAAGGCGTAATTGCATCGTCTGACTCATAAAGTGTTACATCGCAAGGGTTGCCTGTTAATTCAAGCGCCCGAGTAAACTCCTTAACGTAAATATCCCAATTGCTGCGCACTTCTAATTTTCCACCTAACTTAACAATAAATGGAAAAATAGCTGCGCCATGCCAGCGCCTACGAATATGCTTAGATTTAGGCCACGGGTTTGGATACAACAAATAATGGTGCGTAGGTTGCCAATTGGCGGCTACCGCTAAACGCCAAAAGTCATTTAAATCTGCTTGCACTAAGATGTACTGACCACTGTCGGTTTGCTTATATTCAACATCATGCTTATCTAATCGGTGCGACGATTTATCAATACCAATTATAAGTGCATCAGGGTGGCGCTTAGCTAAGTTAGCTGAGCTTTCACCCACGCCACAACACGAGTCTAAAATAAGCGGGCCACTAAAGGCTTGTACTTTAGCATTAACCTCGTCAAATGCGGCTTGGGTATGCGCTGCTATTGGCTTTTTAAATTCAGCATCTAAATGCTTATTTACTATTTCATCAAGCTTTTCGTGAATACCCGCTTGATTAGATACAATACTACGTGAATTTGCATCACTCATTAGTGTCTTAGCCCCACACCTTTTTTAATTAAAGTTAGCGCTAAAGTAAATAACACCGTAATAAACACCAAAATAACGCCTAGCGCTACACTTAAATCAACATCCGACACACCTAAAAAGCCATAGCGAAATGCATTTACCATGTAAATAATAGGGTTTATTTGCGATACGTTTTGCCAAAATTCTGGCAATAACGTAATTGAATAAAATACACCGCCTAAGTAAGTTAATGGCGTTAGTATAAAGGTGGGAATAATGCTTATATCGTCAAAGCTATTTGCATAAATTGCATTAATTAAGCCACCTAAAGCAAACACAGCTGAGGTTAAAATAACGGTCGCCATAATTACAAAAATATTATGAATTTGAATATCAACAAATAATAACGATACACAAGTAACTATAAAGCCCACCATAATACCGCGCGTCATACCGCCGCCCATATAACCCAGTACAATGATGTAATTAGGCACAGGTGCAACTAAAAGCTCTTCAATGCTTTTTTGAAATTTTGTTGAGTAAAAACTAGAGGCTACGTTGGAATAGGAATTAGTAATAACCGACATCATTATAAGGCCAGGTACAATAAACTCCATATAACTAAAGCCGCCCATATCACCAATACGTGAACCAATTAAGTTACCAAAAATAACAAAATATAAGCTCATCGTAATTGCTGGCGGCACTAAGGTTTGTACCCAGATACGTAAAAAACGAATACACTCTTTAATCCATAAACTCTTTAAGGCTACGCCATATTTAAACATTTATTCGCCCCGCCCTTGCTCTAATAATCCTACAAATAACTCTTCTAGTCTGTTTGCTTTATTTCGCATACTCAATACTGTATTTCCTTGGCTTGTTAATGCGCTAAATACCGCATTTAAGCCCTGTGATTTAGCGACTTCTACTTCAACAGTATGATCGTCCGTCATCGTGAACTTATAACCTTCAAGCGTGACAGGGTTTGCTGGCATTTTTAAATCTAAAATAAAGGTTTCTTTATCAAGTTTTGCAAGCAGTGCTTTAATGGTGGTGTTTTCAACAATTCGACCAGAATCAATAATCGCTATGTTTTTACACAGTAACTCAGCTTCTTCAAGGTAGTGTGTGGTCAAAATAATAGTAACGCCTTGCTCATTTATTTGGCGTAAAAAATCCCACATTGAACGACGAAGCTCTATGTCTACACCCGCTGTTGGCTCATCAAGTATAAGTAATTTTGGCTCGTGCATAAGGGCGCGTGCAATCATTAATCGACGTTTCATTCCGCCTGAAAGCGTACGTGCTTGCTTGTCTTTTTTCTCTAACAAACCCAGCTGCGCTAAATATTTATCAGCACGTTTATGGGCTTCACCACGTGGCACACCATAATAACCGGCTTGGTTAACCAGTATTTGGCTAAGCGTTTCAAACTGACTAAAGTTAAATTCTTGCGGCACTAGGCCTAAATGCGCTTTTGCAGCTTCTAAATCAGTATCAATATCACAGCCAAATACTTCTACTTTGCCTTTTGTTTTATTAACAAGTGACGAAATAACACCAATAGTGGTTGATTTACCGGCTCCATTTGGACCAAGCAAAGCGAAAAAATCGCCCTCTTCAACTTGTAAATCAACGCCTTTAATTGCCTCAACACCATTTTTATAAACCTTGGTAAGGCCTTCTATATTTAAAGCAATATTTTGCTTATTCATTACTTACCCTCACCATAACCCCAACGTTTTGTTAGGTTATGCTCAATGTTTAAATGATCTAAAATTCTCGCCACCATAAAATCAACTAAGTCTTCGATACTTTGTGGCTTATGATAAAAACCAGGTGCGGCTGGCATAATTGTTACCCCTAGACGAGATAACTTAAGCATGTTTTCTAAATGAATTTCGTTAAATGGTGTTTCGCGAGGCACTAAAATGAGCTGTCCGCGTTCTTTAATTACCACATCAGCGGCGCGCTCTAATAAATTATCAGACGCCCCCACTGCAATTGCAGAAACCGATCCGGCACTACATGGGCATACTACCATTTTTTTAGGAGCAGCAGAGCCCGAAGCTACTGGGCTAAACCAGTTATCTTTACCGTATACTTTTAGTTGTTCATGTTTGGCATTAAACAGCGTACTTAACTGCTCTGTGGCTTTATCTTCATTTCCAGAGAGCTTAATATTTGATTCTGTATCAAGCACCACGCGTGCTGCACTTGAAATGAGAACGTAGACCTGAAATTGCTGCTCTAGTAATACTTCAAGTAACCTAAGCCCATAAGGCGCACCCGATGCACCACTAAAAGCGAGCGTAATTCTATCTTTAAATTGCACACTATTCTCCGCTGTATTTATCAGCTAAGCCATCAACAAGGTGTTGATGAAGGCCATTAAAGCCGCCATTGCTCATAATTAAAATATGCTGATTAGGCTCAATATTTTCAAGCACCGTATCAATAATTGTTTGCGTGCTGCTAAAGCACTGCATGCCTGCTTTATCTGCTTGCTCTTTTAGCGACCAATTTAGATTCTCTGGTTCAAAAAGGAGTACGTTATCAGCATCACGCAGTGAATCTAATAATGTATATTGGTGCACGCCCATTTTCATGGTGTTTGAGCGCGGCTCTAAAATAGCGATAATTTTTTCATCGCCTACTTTTGCGCGCAATCCTGCAAGCGTAGTTTTAATTGCTGTTGGGTGATGCGCAAAGTCGTCATACACTTTAATATTATTTATATCCGCTTTTAGCTCCATACGCCTTTTAGGGCTAATAAATTCTCCTAACGCATCAATACTATGATCAACAGCTATACCCACATGGCGCGCTGCTGCGATAGTCATAATCGCATTTTTAACGTTATGCTCGCCTATTGCTTGCCAACAGACAGTGCCCTGCTTTTCGCCATTAAGTAATACATTAAACTCACTTCCATCGGCTTTTATTAATTCATAGCTCCAATCATCACCTAGCGTTTCGCTTTCGCTCCAAAGCCCTTGTGCTATTACGTCATTAAGCGCTACGTCTTGCTTTGGCCAAATTACCTTGCCGCTTTGAGGTAATGTACGCATTAAGTGATGAAATTGTTTTTTTATTGCGTTTAAATCTTCAAAAATATCAGCGTGATCGAATTCAAGATTATTTAAGATAAGTGTACGCGGGAGGTAATGCACAAACTTACTGCGCTTATCAAAAAAAGCAGTATCGTATTCATCGGCTTCAATAACAAAAAATGGCGTTTCACCCACTTTTGCCGATACACCAAAATTTTGCACTATGCCGCCAATTAAAAACCCTGGTTTTAAACCTGCGTACTCTAACACCCACGCAAGCATACTTGCTGTGGTTGTTTTACCATGCGTACCAGCAACCGCAAGCACCCAAGAATCTTGCAGTAAGTTATGCTTAAGCCACTCAGGGCCTGAAGTATAAGGCAGGCCTTTATCAAGCACATATTCAACACATGGGTTACCCCGGCTCATTGCATTACCAATAACGACCATATCTGGCTTTGGCTCTAACTGAGATACCGCGTAGCCTTGAGTCAGTTCAATGCCAAGCTCTTCAAGTTGCGTACTCATTGGTGGGTATACGTTCTGATCAGAACCCGTTACTTTATGACCTAATGATTTAGCAATGGCTGCAATGCCACCCATAAACGTGCCACAAATGCCCAAAATATGTATATGCATATACTTTCCTTAAATCGTATGCTCACTTTACAGCTATGCAAAGTTTAATGGCGCTATAATGCCAAAATTCGTGCTTAGTTACCATTGCGAGTAAGCACTTCACTCGTGCCAAAATGACCACTTGATAATAAAAAAGCCTTCTTAATTAGAAGGCTTTTTTATTAGTCATTATTTGCTACATCATTAAAAATACTATTAAACCTACACCGAGCAATAAACGATATATCACAAATGGCAACATGCCCATTCGCTCTATTACTTTTAAAAACATAAATATACATGCATAAGCCGATAAGAACGATAGCACTACACCTAGTAATAATGTATTCCAATCAACCACATGGTCACCCAAAGCAAGCTCTGCAGTATAATAAAGCCCCATCATAGAAATAATTGGAATTGCCAGTAAGAACGAAAAACGCGCTGCGCTTTGCTTATTCATTCCAAGCATTAAACCAGCTGTCATCGTGATACCTGAGCGAGAAGTTCCCGGGATCATTGCAACAGCTTGTGCAAAACCAATAATAAGTGCTGTTTTCCAATTAAGCTGATAAATAGTTTTAATTTGCTTACCTTTTGCATCCGCGTACCAAAGCAATAAACCAAACACAATTGTGGTAGTAGCAATTACCCAAGCGCTTCGTAGGTACAACTCTATAAAGTCTTTTAAAAGTAAGCCTAAAATAGCGGCAGGCACAGTGCCTAAAATTATCCACCAACCTAGCTTACTATCATCACTAGTACCTTGTGCTCCAAAGGATTTAAACCACGCACTGAGTATGTCGACGACCTCTTTGCGAAAATAAATAACAACAGCAATTAAAGTACCAACATGGACTGCCACGTCAAACGCAAGCCCTTGATCTTCCCAGCCTAAAATTTGCGATGGGAGAATTAAGTGCGCAGAACTAGAAATTGGTAAAAACTCAGTAAATCCCTGTATGAGGGCTAAAATAATTATTTCGATGATACTCATGGGTTAGAAAACTCCACCTTCCATAGCTTTTGTTGAGGGTTATTATATTCATTCCATAACTGCGCAATCGTTTGTTTAGCTACAGGATGATAGAAATCTGGGGCAACCTCGCTAAGAGGTTGTAATACAAATGCGTTTTTAGTTATTTCATCTCGTGGTAATTGTGCTGGAGAAGCGCAAATTACATCATCATAAAATAGTAAATCTAAATCGAGCGTTCGTGGACTAAACTTTTTATCGTTCGCTGTGCGTCCATTATCACGCTCTATTTGTTTTAATAAAGCGCATACATCAACAAGCGACATATCAGTTGTAGCGCCAACGACTGAATTATAAAAATTATTGCCAGCAAACCCTACTGCTTCACTTTCAAAAACAGACGAGTGTACAATATGTTCAAAGTGCTGCTTAAGTGCAATTAATGCACATTGTATATAATGCGCTTTATTTATATTTGACCCTAGGCTGATATAAATTTGAGCCATTTAGTCAGTTGCCTTAACACGTGTAATTTCAACACCTACAGTTTGCGCTTGTGCTACTGCTGCTGGTTTACTTACTCTTATAGTAACTTGTGGAGTATTAAACTCGCTTAAAATAATATGCGCTAATTGTTCAACTAAAGTTTCTAGCAACTCTACAGGTTTTAAAGTGCAGTGCTCAATAACTCGCTCACTTACTTTTGAGTAATCCAGTGCTAAATTAATATCGTCATTTTCAGCTGCAGGCTTAATATCGCTTAGCATTTCAATATCAAAATAAAGGCTCTGTTTACTTTCTTTTTCAAAGTCGTACACTCCAATAATAGTGTCGACGTGCAATTGAGATATAAAAACCTTATCCATTGATACTCCAAATAACAACAAACTACTAAGCAACTATACTAAGCATCAATAAAATTAATACTGTATATGGTTTAGCCAG